>JAEZNV010000159.1 GCA_023441725.1 Actinomycetes bacterium
AGTTCGAGGGTCAGAAGAAGGCCTACGAGATTGCCGATCGCGCCGAGCTGGAGCAGGTCATTCGCGATGTGTACGCCAGCGGCTACACCGATGACCTCATCTTGCAGGACCGCGTGCCCGGCAACGACGAGTACATGCGCGTGCTTACCAGTTATTCCGACCGCAACGGCAAGGTTCGTATGATGTGCCTGGGCCATGTGCTGCTCGAGGAGCATCAGCCCCATGGTGTCGGCAACCACGCTTGCATCATCACTGAGCCCAACGACGAGCTCATGGGTGGCGTGCGCAAGCTGCTTGAGGACCTTAAGTTTACGGGCTTCTCCAACTTCGACGTCAAGTACGACCAGCGCGATGGTTCGTTTAAGTTCTTCGACTTCAACACGCGTCAGGGCCGCAGTAATTACTATGTCACCAATAGTGGCTTTAACGTTGCTAAATACGTGGTGGATGAGTACGTCTATAACCGCCCGTTTGAGCCGGAGTTTGTGACGGCGCAGGACGAGGCGCTGTGGATGGTCGTTCCTATGGGCGTCGTTGACAAGTACGTCAAGGACCCCGAGCTGCGTGCGAAGGCACATCGTCTGGTCAAGGAGGGCAAGGCTGCCGATCCTTCGTTTATGAAGGGCGACTTTGTCTTTAACCGCTGGCTGCGCATGTGGCACACCAAGCTGCGCCACTTTAAGCTGTTCATGACGAATTACAAGTAGATCAGCGCGGCGCCCGCCCGGTTTGCATCGGACGGGCGCGGGTATGATACGCGCAATTGCGTGGGCGTCACCAAGGAGGCGGCGATGGAAAAGCTGGGAGTTATCGGCGGCATGGGCGCCGAGGCCACGTCGTATTACTACGACCAGGTGGTACGTCATACGGCGGCTACCTGTGATCAGGAGCATATCGACATGGTGGTGCTTTCCAAGTCGACCATGCCTGACCGCACGCTGGCCATCAAGACCGGCGAGCATGCCGAGCTGTTGACGACCATGAAGGAGTGCGCTCAGGCGCTCGAGTCGCTGGGCTGCGCGCACATAGCGATTCCCTGCCACACGTCACACTACTTCTACGACCAGCTCCAGTCGTTTACGAAGGTGCCGATTATCCACATGCCGCGCGAGTCGGTGCGCTATGCTCTGGCGGGCGCGGTGATGGGGGAGTGCGAGTTCGACCCCAACCTGAGTATGCCGGCCGAGCCGGTGCGCAAGATCGGCATCATGGGCACCGACGGTACCGTGGGCGCAGACGTCTATGGGCGCGAATGTGAGACCGCGGGCGTTGAGGTCGTCTATCCCAGCGAAAAGCGTCAGGCCGACGTGATGTCGCTCATCTACGACGATGTGAAGGCCGGGCGCGAACCCGATATGGACAAGTTCGACCGCGTGATGTGGGAGTTCGCCCGTAGCGGCTGCGACCGCATCATCCTGGCCTGCACGGAGCTTTCGGTGTTGCAGAAGTATCGCGAGATGCCCGAGATCACCCTCGATGCGATGGATGTCCTGGTACGCGAGTCCATCATTCGCAGCGGCGTCCCCTACCGCCTGTAGCCCTCGACCTGCCAAAAAGGGACAGGTCTATTTTTGGCAGGTTTTATCTGGGAAAACAGTAAGGCCTCGGCTCGTTTGATGCGAGCCGGGGCCTTTTGCGTTTGTCGGTTGCTGCCAGCGATTGCTAGAACAGGAAGCCGATGGCAATAAGGGCGATGCTGACGATAAGTACGGCGATATCCAGGCCTTTGATGGGGTAACGCTTATACGAACTCGCGCGCGTGCGCAGGTAGAAGCCGCGCTGCTCGGCGGCAAGCGCGGTGGCATCGGTCTTGCCCACGCTCGAGATAAGCAGTGGCACGCACAGCGGCAGCATGAGCTTGAGTTTCTTGACGGGATTCTTAGTGTCGTATTCGACGCCGCGTGCAGTCTGCGCCTCCATGATGGCGTTCATTTCCTGGCCAAATACCGGCACAAAGCGCAGCGCCGTGGTAAAGGTGAAGGCATAGCGATATGGCACGTGCAGCACCTCGACGCAGGCGTTGGCGAGGTCGTTGAGCTTGGTCACCATAAGCATGAGGATGAGTGGCAGCGCCACGCCCAACAGGCGTAGACAAGCCTTCGATCCGGTGATGAGGCCCGTGTCGGTGATAAAGCCCCACACTATGTTGCCGTCGCGCATAAAGGCCAGCTGAAGTACCAGCATGAAAAGCGCGAGCGGAATCAGCAGCTTGAGTAGCGAAAGCAGACGGTCGATGACGCCGGCGTAGGCGCCCAGTGCAAGGGTGAGCGCCAAAAAGCCCAACAGCGCCACGTAGGTATCGGACAGGAAGATGCCGATGATGATGGCGGCGGCGAGGCCCAGTTTGACGACCGGGTTCAAGCGGTGCAGCAGTGTATCGCCCGGCATGTAGTCGATGACGTTAACCACGGTGGACCATCTCCTCGGTAATGCGAACGATATCGGTGACCTCGCTCACCTGTGCAAAGGCGGGAGAGACAGAGGATGCTAGGCGACGAGAAAGCTCTATGACCTGGGGTGGCTCAACGTAGGCTCGCTGCATGAGCTCGATGTTCGAGAACAGCTCGTGCGTGCGGCCGCGGTCGAGGATGCGGCCGTCGGCCATCACCACGATGCGCTCGGCAAAGTCAGAGACGACTTCCATGTCGTGGCAGACCATGATTACAGCGCAGCCGCGCTCGGCCATGGTGCGCACGGTTTCCATGACGGTCATGCACTCGCGGTAGTCAAGGCCGCTCGTGGGCTCGTCGAGCACCACGATTTTGGGCTCTACGACTACGACGGAGGCGAGTGCCACCATCTGGCGCTGACCACGCGAGAGCGAGAAGGGCGCCTCGTCGGCCGGCAAGCCAAAGCGGTCGATGACGAGTTGGGCGCGACGCAGTGCCTCGGCACGGTCGATGCCGGCAAGCTCCAAGCCAAAGGCGACCTCGTCGAGCACGGTGTCCTTGCAGATCTGGCGGTCGGGGTTTTGGAAGAGCGTAGCGCCCTCGCGGGCGATACGGCTCGTGGCGACGGCTGCGGTATCCAGTCCCGTGACGCGCACGCTGCCCGAGGCGGGCTTAAGCAGGCCTGTGAGCAGCTTGGTAAGTGTGGTCTTGCCGGCGCCGTTTTGGCCGACGATGCCCACGAGCTCGCCGGGATAGAGGGTCAGGTTGAGGTCGTGGACGGCGGCGCCGCCATTGGGATAGGCAAACTCAACGTGATCGAAGGCGAGCACGGGCTCGGCGTCCTTGGCGTGCGGGCGCAACGACGGTGCGTGCGGTGAGCCGGCGGGTGCCTGAGTGTCGCTGTTTGCGTGTGCGGGGTCGACGATGCCCGTAATCAGGCGCTCGGCCTCATCAACATCCAAACAGGGAGTGCCGCTGGCCAGGCCATCGGCCTCGAGGCTGTTGAAAATGCGCGTGACACGCGGGCAATCGACGCCGATGGCGCGGAGCTCATCGGTGTGCGCGAAGACCTCGTGCGGCTTGCCCTGTAGCGCGATTTCGCCATGATTGAGCACGAGCACGCGGTTGCAATACTCCGAAAGCAGGGCGACTTTTTGCTCAACGACAACGATGGTGATGCCGAGTGCACGGTTGGCCTCACGCAGGGTCTCGAAGACCAGCGTGGAGCTGGCGGGGTCGAGCGCCGCGGTGGGTTCGTCGAGCACGAGCACGCGCGGACGCATGGCGAGGATGGCGGCGATGGCAACCTTTTGCTTTTGGCCGCCCGAAAGCGTGGGGATCTCGCGGTCGCGCAGGTCGCTGATACCGACGGTCTTAAGCGTCTCGCTCAAGCGCTGCTCGATCTGGTCGTGCGGAACGCCAAAGTTCTCGAGGCCAAAGAGCATTTCGTCCTCAACGACCGAAGCGACCATCTGGGTATCGATGTCCTGCAACACGCTGCCGACGATCTGCGATATGTCGGTGAGCGAGACCTCGCAGGTGTCGTGGCCGTCAACTAACACGGAGCCATAAAAGGCGCCGGTGTAGTGGTGAGGTACGGCGCCCGACAGACAGGCGGCAAGTGTGGACTTACCGGCGCCCGAAGGCCCGATAATGCCGATATAATCTCCCCTGTTCACGCCGAGCGAGATATGCTTAAGCGCCTGCTCGGTCTGCGTGCCATAGGAGAACGAGACATCGTCGACGTTGATGATCGTTTCCATGGATACCTTTCATAGTCATTGGGGACGTTCTTACATGACTAGTCGTTTAAGAACGTCCCCAAAAGCTCGTTGTTTGGGACAGTCTTTGGTGGTGAAGTACGGAGGCGGCTTTACGAGGTGCCCCAGGTTGGCGCGAAAGAGGAACGAAGCGTACTTGGGTACGCGAGCGACGAATGAACGCCAAGATGGGGTGGCTCGTAAAGCCGGGCAGGTTAGTTGAGCTTAAGGGACTTCTGGATGGGCAGGTAGAGAGCGCCGACCAGGATGGCGTTAAAGACGGCGGTCATGGCGACGACGGGCAGCATGGCAGCGGCGAGCTCGCTCACCACGCCGAGCATGGCCATCTTGATGACCATGAAGATGACGCCCGAGACAAAGGTGGTCACGAAGGCTGCGACGATGGCGACGGCGGGCTTAACCTGGCCGTCCTTGGCGGCAGCGTTGACAATGACGGCCATGAGCATGGCAGCGATGCCCTCGGCGGCAAAATCGACAAACGGCGAGGTGGTGGTGATCTGGATCACGGCGGCCGAGATCAGGCCGATGACGAGTGCCTGACCGATGTTGGGGCGCACGACCAGGATAGTGAGGCAGAAGGCCGAGATAATGAACTCGGGGCTGATCATACCGCCCGAGATGCCGGAGATAGCCTTGCCGACGGTGAAGTTGAGGATGAAGCCAGCGGCAAGCAGGATGGCGAGCAAGACAAGGGCACGGACGTCGAGTTTGCCGCGGTCGGCGGTCTGGACGGTGCGGGGCTGGGCGGTGGTGGTGTTCTGAGACATGGTGAAAATCCTTTCGGAGGGGAAGTGAAAGAGAAGAAAGCGGAGGCGCGCGATGCGAATGCGATCGGGCTCGAGATAGAAAAAGGCCCCCGGTCGAAACCGGAGGCCTTCTAATCACCTAGAGCGCAAAAACAGGTGTGAGGGACTCACCGTCGACCGATCGTATTCGCATCACGCCACCACCAGTTGTTGAGAGACTTCATCGTGTTCTTCATGTTGGTGGCTCCTTTCGTGATGCCGTGGCGCGGTCGCAC
>JAEZNV010000194.1 GCA_023441725.1 Actinomycetes bacterium
CGCGCGCCGGCCTGTTCCTGAGCTTCCAGGCCCCGGTCGAGATCCCGGGCGTGCCGCTGTCGAGCTTTTTGCGCGCCAGCATCGCCGGCCGCCCCGGCCTGGAGATGAAGGGCAAGGAGTTCCGCCGTCGCGTGAAGGAGCTCGCAGCCGAGCTCAACATGGATACCGCCTACCTCAACCGCGAGCTGGGCGTGGGCTTCTCGGGCGGCGAGAAGAAGAAGGTCGAGATGCTCCAGCTCCTGCTGCTGCAGCCTAAGCTCGCCATCCTGGACGAGACCGACTCGGGTCTGGACGTCGACGCGCTTTCCACCGTCAGCCACGGCATGGACGCCTACCGCAAGAGCTGCGACGGCTCCATGCTCATCATCACGCACAACACGCGCATCCTGGAGCACCTGGATGTCGACCGCGTCCACGTTATGGTCAAGGGCCACATCGTGCGCGAGGACGACGCCTCGCTGATCCCCTGGATCGACAAGAACGGCTTTGAGACTTTCGAGCGCGAGGCCGCCGAGCAGCGCGCCCAGGCCGAGGCCGCCACTGCCGAGCAGCAGGCGTAAAGGGGCGACGCAATGACCAAGAACCGCACCGAGGTCGCGGACATCGACCGCAGCCTCTACGACTTCACCTATGGTGAGGAGGGTTTCGAGCGCCTCGACGCCGGCATCACGCCCGACATCGTGCGCGAGATCAGCGCCAAAAAGGACGAGCCGCAGTGGATGCTCGACCTGCGCCTCAAGTCCCTCGAGATCTTTAACCGTTTCCCTGATCCGACGTGGGGCCCTTCCATCGAGGGCCTGGACATGGACAACATCGTCACCTACGTCAAGCCCAACACCGACCAAAAGCACGACTGGGAGTCGGTGCCCGACGACATCAAGAGCACCTTTGAGCGCCTGGGCATTCCCGAGGCCGAGCGCAGCTACCTGGCGGGCGTCGGCGCACAGTACGACTCTGAGCTCGTCTACCACAACATGCAGGACACGGCGTCCAAGATGGGCATCGTCTACTCCGGCATCGAGGAGGCCCTGCACGACCCGCAGTGGGAGCCGCTCATCCACGAGAAGTTTATGACGCTCATCCCGCCCACCGACCACAAGTTTGCGGCTCTGCACGGCGCCGTGTGGTCGGGCGGCTCGTTTGTCTACGTGCCCAAGGGCACCAAGCTCGACTTCCCGCTGCAGAGCTACTTCCGCCTCAATGCCAAGGGCGCCGGCCAGTTTGAGCACACGCTCATCATCGTCGAGGACGACGCCGACCTGCACTTTATCGAGGGCTGCTCCGCGCCCAAGTACAACGTGGCCAACCTCCACGCCGGCGCTGTGGAGCTCTTTGTGGGCAAGCGCGCGCACCTGCGCTACTCGACCATCGAGAACTGGTCCAAGAACATGTACAACCTCAACACCAAGCGTGCGCGCGTGGACGAGGACGGCGACATCGAGTGGATCAGCGGCTCTTTCGGCAGCCATGTGGGCTATCTCTACCCCATGAGCGTGCTCAACGGCCGCCGCGCTCGCTCGAGCTTTACCGGCATCACCTTTGCCGGTGCCGGCCAGAACCTCGATACCGGCTGCAAGGTCGTGCTCAACGCGCCCGAGACCTCGGCGACCGTCGAGACCAAGGGCATCTCCAAGAGCGGCGGTATTCAGACCTTCCGCAGCTCCATCGTGGCCACGCCCAAGGCCGAGGGCTCCAAGGCAACCGTGAGCTGCCAGTCGCTCATGCTCGACGACCAGAGCCGCTCCGACACCATCCCCGCTATGGACATCCGCGCCAAGAATGTCGACATCGGCCACGAGGCCACTATCGGCCGCATCGGCGACGACAAGGTGTTCTACCTGATGAGCCGCGGTATCTCGGAGGAAGAGGCCCGCACCATGATCGTTAACGGCTTTGCCAACCCGGTCTCCAAGGAGCTGCCACTTGAGTACGCCGTCGAGATGAACAACCTGATCAAGCTCGAGATGGAAGGAGCGATCGGATAATGAAACAGACCACCAACACCGCTGCTACCACGCTCGAGCAGGTCAACGCGATGCCCGCAGCAACTTGGGGCTGGCTCAAGATGAACCAGACCAAGCTCGAGCTTTCAGACGAGCTTGCCGCCGCTCCCGCCGAGGCCGTTGACGTCGAGGGCCTGGACGAGCAATTCCATGGCGCTGCCGACGCCTTCGACGCCGCCATGGACGCCATGGCCGAGCGCTTCCCCGAGCGCCGTGCCGCTGCCCCCGGAGACGCCGCCGATCGCGCCCGCATCACGCCCGAGACCGAGCTCGACGTGCCCGCCACCTCCGTCTACCAGGCCGGCGCCATCAAGCTCGAGGAGGAGCTCTCCCCTGCCGAGGCCTTCGAGACCGGCATGGGCGAGGCCGCCTACGCCTACCTGGCCGACCACGCCACCAAGCGCATCGTCATCGATGTGCCCGCGTACAAGCACGCCACGGCTGCCGTGCGTGTGAGTGGCGTCGACGCAGCGGCTGCGATTGCCGCCATCGACGTCGTCGCCCGCCCGCAGGCAACGCTCGATCTGCAGATTGCCCTGGACTCCCCCGTTGCCGGCGAAGGCGTCGTGGGCTCCGTGCTGCGCGTGTGCGCCCACGAGTACGCCACCGTCAACGTGACCTGCACGCAGACGCTCGACGACAGCTGGATCGCGCTTGACGACACTGGCCTGTTTCTGGACGAGGGCGCGCGCGTCAACGTACAGCACACCGTCCTGGGTGCTGGTGCCAGCGCCACCGGCCTCGCCGGAGACCTGCTGGGCGACACCGCCAAGGTGACCATCGATACCGACTACCTGGGCGCCCGCGAGCAGGTGCGCGACTTTAACTACGAGCTGCGCCACCGCGGCCGCAAGACCGAGTGCGAGATCGACGCCAACGGCGTGCTGACCGGCACGTCCAAGAAGGTTTACCGCGGCACCATCGACCTCGTGCACGGCTGCAAGGGCGCCGTCGGCACCGAACGCGAGACCGTACTGCTCGCCAACAAGGGCGTCGACAATAAGACCGTCCCCGTCATCCTGTGCGACGAGGACGATGTCGCCGGCAACCACGGCGCCACCATCGGCCACGTCCGCGACGAGCAGCTGTTCTACCTCGCCTGCCGCGGCCTTGACCAAAACGCCGCCGAGGATCTGTTCATCCGCGCCAAGCTGGAGGACGCCGCGCTTTCCGCCACCGATGAGCGCACCCGCGCCGCCGTCGTCCGCCTGGGTAACAACCTGATCGATAACTTTGAAGAGGAGCTCGCATGATCGATACCGAGCACGTTAAATGCGATACCTGCACCGCCCCCGAGCCCATGGAGCTCGACGCCAGCGACGAGGCGTCGCGCGGCTGGCCCACTGTCGACATCGAGACCAATCCCTACAAGGCGCAGTTCCCGCTGTTCCAGCAGCATCCCGAGATCGCCTTCCTCGATAGCGCCGCCACCGCGCAGCGCCCCGCCTGCGTGCTCGACGCCGAGCGCGACTTCTACCAGCGCATGAACGCCAACCCCCTGCGCGGCCTGTACTCGCTGTCCGTCGAGGCCACCGATGCCATCGCCAAGGTCCGCCAGCAGATCGCCGACCTCATCGGCGCCGCTCAGGCCAACGAAGTCGTCTTCACCCGCAACACCAGCGAGTCACTCAACCTGGTCGCCAAGAGCTTTGCGCCCACGGTGCTGGAGCCCGGCGACGAGGTCGTCATCACCATCATGGAGCACCACTCCAACCTGATCCCATGGCAGCAGGTCTGCCGCGAAACCGGCGCCAAGCTTGTCTACCTCTACCCCACCAAGACCGGCCAACTCACCACCGAGGAGGTTCTGGCCAAGGTGGGTCCCAAGACCAAGATTTTGGCCGTGGGTCAGGTCTCCAACGTGCTAGGCGTCGAGAACCCGGTCAAGAACCTCGGCAAGCTCGTGCACAAGTATGGCGGCTATCTGGTCGTCGACGGCGCGCAGTCGCTTCCGCACATGCCGGTCAACGTGGCCGATCTGGGAGCCGACTTCTTTGCCTTTAGCGCGCACAAGGCCATGGGCCCCATGGGTATCGGCGTGCTGTGGGGCAAGATGGACCTACTCAACGCCATGCCGCCCATGCTCACCGGTGGCGAGATGATCGATTCGGTCACCGAGCAGGACGCCGTCTGGGCGCCCGTCCCCGAGAAGTTCGAGGCTGGCACGCAGGACGCCGCCGGTATCTTCGCCACAGGCGCCGCCCTCGACTACCTCGTCAACACCGTGGGCTACGAAAACATCCAGGCCCGCGAGCAGGCACTTGTCCACTACCTGATGGGCGAGCTCATGCAGCTCGACTTTGTCCAGATCATCGGATCCATCTATTGGGACAACCATCACGGCGTCGTGAGCTTTAACGTCAAGGGCATCCACCCGCACGATGTCGCGAGCATCATGGACATGGACGGCGTTTGCATCCGCGCCGGTCACCACTGCGCACAGCCGCTGCTTACCTGGCTGGGCGTCGAGAACCTTGCCTGCTGCCGCGCCAGCGTGGCCTTCTACAACGACAAGGCCGACATCGACAAGTTCATCGCCGGCCTGCATCACGTTTGGAGCACGTTTAATGGGTAATCTGTACACCTCCACCACGTTTATGGAGCACAACTCGCACCCCGACTATAAGTACGAGATGGACGCCCCCACGCACGAGCACGACGGCATCAACCCCAGCTGCGGCGACGAGCTCACCTTGCAGCTGCGTGTCGAGAACGGCGTTATCGAGGAGGCCTCGTTTACCGGTCACGGCTGCGCCATCAGCCAGGCCAGCGCCGATATCATGGCCGACCTCATCACCGGCGAGACGGTCGAGGAGGCACGCCGCTTGGCCGGGCTCTTCCTCGCCATGATCCGCGGCGAGCAGCTCTCAGAGGAAGACCTGGAAGATCTGGACGAGGCCGCCCAGCTTCAGGACATCTCGCACATGCCCGCCCGCGTCAAGTGCGCCGAGCTCGCCTGGCGCACCCTCGACGGCATGCTCGAGGGGCAAGCTAACCAGTAGCGGATGCCCCAAATCCAAGGATTTTGATTGCCGAGCCGCCCGATACGGGCGGCTCGGCTTTTTA
>JAEZNV010000025.1 GCA_023441725.1 Actinomycetes bacterium
TCGAGGCCGTGGGCTTTACGCCGGAGTTCGTCAACGCGTACTTCGCCGGCACGGTGAGCCGTGTGGGCGGTATGGGTGTCGAGGACGTTGAGCGCGAGCAAAACGAGCGCTACGACGCCGCGCTCGCCATCCTTAAGAGCCCGGCTCCCGATCAGCTGCCCACGCTGGGTCTGACCAAGTGGCGCCCGCTCGGTGGCGAGGAACACCTCATCGACCCCCAGACCGTCTACCTGCTGCAGACCGCCTGCCGTGAGGACAGCTACGACACCTTTAAGGAGTACAGCGCCCGCCTGCACCGCACCGGCCGTGCCGTGCGCCTGCGCGACTTGCTCGACTTTGATGCCAGCGGCCGCACGCCGGTTTCGCTCGACGAGGTCGAGCCCGCGCTCAACATCGTCCGCCGCTTTAACACCGGCGCCATGTCGTACGGCTCCATCAGCAAGGAAGCACACGAGTGCATGGCCATCGCCATGAATCGCCTGCATGGGCGCTCCAACTCGGGCGAGGGCGGCGAGGACCCGCGTCGCGAGACCCCGCTGGCTAACGGTGACTCCAAGAACTCCGCCATCAAGCAGGTGGCAAGTGCGCGCTTTGGCGTGACGAGCCGCTACCTGTGCAGCGCCTTCGAGATTCAGATCAAGATGGCCCAGGGCGCCAAGCCCGGCGAGGGTGGCCACCTGCCCGGTAAGAAGGTCTACCCCTGGATCGCCGAGGTCCGTCAGTCCACGCCCGGCATCGGCCTGATCTCGCCTCCGCCGCACCACGACATCTACTCTATCGAGGACCTGGCAGAGCTGATCTTCGATCTTAAGAACGCCAACCCCGGCGCGCGCGTGTCGGTCAAGCTGGTCAGTGAAGCCGGCGTCGGCACCATCGCCACCGGTGTGGCCAAGGGTGCTGCTGACAAGATCTTGATCAGCGGCCACAATGGCGGCTCGGGTGCCGCTGCGCGCGACTCTATCTGGCATGCGGGACTGCCGCTGGAGCTTGGCCTTGCCGAGGCCCAGCAGACGCTGCTGCAAAACGGCCTGCGCTCACGCGTGGTGCTCGAGGCCGACGGCAAACTCATGGACGGCACCGATGTTGCCGTCGCCTGCCTGCTGGGCGCCGAGGAGTTTGGCTTTGCGACCATGCCGCTCATCTCCATGGGTTGCCTCATGCAGCGCGACTGCCAGCAGGACACCTGCCCGGCCGGCATCGCCACGCAAAACTGCCGCCTGCGTCGCGGCTTCCGCGGCAAGCCCGAGCACGTCGAGCACTTTATGCTCTTTGTTGCCGAGCAGCTGCGCGAGGTCATGGCGAGCCTGGGCTTCCGCACCGTCGACGAGATGGTCGGCCATCCCGAGTGCTTGCGCCAGATCGAGGTCCCGGGCAACCGCAAGGCTAACCTGCTGGATCTGTCGCCCGTGCTGGCGAGCGCGACCTGCGAGTTCGGTGCCCATATTCCGGGCGCCGACGGTCGCCACTTCCTGCCGCAGATGGCCGCGGACAGCGAGCTCGACAAGACGCTCGACTCCACGTTGTTTGTGCCCTATACGGCCGACGCCCGTGCGCATCTGCGTCCAATTCGCTTCCGCGCCGATATCGCCAACGTCAACCGCTGTGTGGGCACCATCTTGGGCAACGCGGTGACCAAGGCGCATCCCGAGGGCCTGCCCGCCGGCTCCATTACCATCGATTGCGATGGTTCGGCCGGTCAGAGCTTTGGCGCCTTCCTGCCGCGCGGCATTACGCTCAACGTGTGCGGCGACGCTAACGACTACTTTGGCAAGGGCCTTTCGGGCGGCGAGGTGTCGGTGCGCCCCAACCCGCATGCGACCTACAAGTTCGACGAGAACATCATCGTGGGCAACGTTGCGTTCTTTGGTGCTACGAGCGGCCGCGGCTTCATTAACGGTCTTGCCGGCCAGCGTTTTGCCGTACGCAACTCCGGTGCCACCGTGGTGGTCGAGGGCTGCGGCAACCATGGCTGCGAGTACATGACGGGCGGTCTGGCACTCATCCTGGGCGAGGTCGGGCAGAATTTTGCCGCCGGCATGACAGGCGGCGTGGCCTACGTCTTTGACCAGTACGGCACGCTCGATGCCCGCGTAAACCACGAGAGCGTGGAGCTCAAGGCCCCGACGGCCGGCGAGCTGGCGCAGATTCGCGAGCTCATTCAGGAGCACGTGGACGCGACGCAGAGCCCGCGCGGCATCAAGCTGCTCTACAGCTTTGAGACGATGAGCAAGCACTTTGTGAAGGTCATTCCGACCGAGTACGAGCGCGTGCTGGCGATTGTCGCCGCAGGCGAGGCTGCCGGCAAGACGCATGCGCAGGCCGAGGAGTTGGCGTTTGGCATTGTGACCGGTCGCGCGAGCGCCGCGGATGTCGCTCGCTTTGATGTTGCGGGTGGCGCCGGTGTTGGCGCTGTGACCGCCGCTACCAGCTCTGTTGCTTCGACCAAGAAGGAGGCGTAAGTGCCATGGGTAAGCCCGGTGCTTTTCTTGATATCGATCGCGTGACCCACGAGCTTCGCCCCGTGGAGGAGCGCAGCCATGATTTCGATCCGCTGTACGTGGAGCTCGATGACGACGCACGTCGCGCCCAGGCGAGCCGCTGCATGATGTGCGGCGTGGCGTTTTGCCAGATGGGCGCGAGCTTTGGCAAGGCACGCCCGAGCGGCTGCCCGCTGCACAGCCTGATTCCCGAGTGGAATGAGCTGGTGTACCGCGGCCGCTGGGACGAGGCTGCCGAGCGTCTGTCGCTTACCTCGCCCATGCCCGAGTTCACGAGTCGCGTGTGCCCGGCGCTGTGCGAGGCCGCGTGCAACCTGGGCTCGGTCGAGGGCCAACCCACGACGATTCATGACAACGAGCGTGCGATCAGCGACCATGAGTGGGCAGATGGCGGTCCGCGTCGCTTTGAGCCGGCAGGGGAGGGCGCACCCACGGTTGCCGTGGTGGGCTCCGGCCCTGCCGGTCTGGTGGCAGCATGGGAGCTTGCGCGTCGTGGCGCCCGTGTGACGGTGTTTGAGCGTGACGACCGCCCGGGCGGCCTGCTCATGTACGGCATTCCCAACATGAAGCTCGAGAAGTCCGTGGTCGAGCGTCGCGTGGCGCTCATGCGCGAGCTGGGCATTGTGTTTGAGCTTGGTGCCGATGTGAACGATCCCAAGGTTGCCGCCAAGCTCGATGGCTTTGACGCCGTCGTGGTGGCTGCCGGCGCCCGTGCTCCGCGTGGGCTTTCGGCTGCGAACATTGATGCCCCGGGCGTGGTGTACGCGGTGGACTACCTGACGGCTTCGACCATCTCGGTGCTCGATGGTGGCGAGCCCGCGGTGAACGCGCACGGTTTGGACGTCGTGGTCATTGGCGGTGGCGATACCGGCAACGACTGCGTGGGTACCGCGGTGCGCCAGGGTGCGCGCAGCGTGCGCCAGTTTGAGTTCTTGCCGGCCGCGCCCGATAAGCGCGCGGCGAGCAACCCCTGGCCGCAGTGGCCCAACGTTAAGAAGACCGACTACGGTCAGCAGGAGGCCATTGCCGCCATGGGTGGCGAGATGCGCGCCTGGGGCGTGGATACCCTCGAGGTGCTGCTGGACAAGAAGGGTGCGGCCGCGAGCCTGCGCGTGGTCGATCTGGACTGGTCGGCCGGCAAGCCGGAGCGCATTGCGGGCTCCGAGCACGAGGTGCCGGCGCAGCTGGTGCTCATCGCCTGCGGCTTTACGGGTCCGGAGCACAGTGTGTTCGATGCGGTGAGCGTGCCTGTTGCCACCTCTGGTCGTCCGCTGCCGGTGATGGCTGCCGAGGGCTCGCACCTCGCGGCTCGCACGGAGGGTGTCGCCGCGGATGCCGCGCCGGTGTATGTGGCGGGTGATGCCCGCAACGGCAGCTCGCTCGTTGTGAACGCCATGGCCGATGCCCTGGCCTGCGCAGCCGAAGTCGCCGAGGCGCTGGAGCTGTAAGGTAGTCATTTAAGAACGTCCCCAATGACTAGTCATTTTTTGTCTAGTCGTTGGGGACGCTCTTTGCGAGCAATTTGCTCGTTTGTCGACGTACGGGTGTTCATTTGTCGACTTCTTGGGCTGTGGTTGCCTGTTGTTTCTGTGGTGGCTGCGGGCATCTGGCTCAAAAGGGCGGGCTGGCCGTCTATGTCTACCTGCGGTTTCTTTGCGGTGCGCTCATTCGGTCAAGTGTCCCGTCAAGTGTTTGGTTAGCATCTGGTTTGCAGTCGAAGGCCTATTTTGCCCGCGCTGACAGTGGCTGCTCGCCCTCCTCGTAAGCTCAAATTGAGGTTCATCAGTTTGAGGAGGATGCCATGACTGACCAAGTTTTTGACCGAGCACAGCTGGCCGAAGCCGTCGGCAGCGATATTGCCGACATGGCTCACTTTTGGATGCTGCGGAAGTTTCAATTCCTGGAGCCGGCGCGCGAGCAGTTCGAGATTATCGTCGATCCGTGGCTCAGCTATTGCGAGGAACCTTCTCAAAACGAAATCATGGCCTACAACATGGCGTTTACCGATTGGCTGTTGTTTGAGCGCCCCTATTACCACGGCAAGACGCTGTTGGAACTGTATGTGGACGAGCCGCCAGCGTCAATTTCTCCAGCTTCGCTCGGGCGACTTAAGCGGGTGCGTGACACGCAGTATTTCTCGCGCTTTGGCATTTTGGACAAGGATCCCGCGACTGGCATGGTCGTGCTGAAGGACACGCGCACCGACCGTCGCTTTGACGTCTACGACCCACATATCGTGCAAAAGGAGCACTGGAACGATGGCGCGATTGCGGTACGACTCGCGTGCGTCGACGATGTCTGGCTGACGGCGGGGCAGCTCTACCTGTATGACGTCGCGCGCCTGAGCGACACGGCGGTCGACGGGCCGGGCGCGGTGCATCCCGAGGACCTAGAGGACGGTTTCGACACCTCGTGCATCAGCTTCTTTTTGCGCCTGGTTCGTGACATCATGGGCGCCCAGGGGCGGTACGTGAAGTCGCTCAATATTTACGAGCAGGAATGGGAGTAGGGGATGGGCAGTTGTCGCCTGCCTTGCCTTCTGCCTTTATGTCTCGATCTGTAACGTTTAGGGACAAAAAACCGGTCTACCTGTTACAGATCGAGACGAATGCTTGGGCACCGCTGGTTTGTCTAAATCTGTAACGTTTGGGGGCCTGTAGAACGTCTTCCTGTTACAGATTGAGACGTTTGCCGACAGCGGCAATGGCGGCGATGGCCCATTTCCCTGATGTGGTGGTGATGAAAGTGTCTAATACCGTTCTTAAACACAAGCAGGCGACACGTAACACCTTGGCGCGGAATAGGATGCTTGCCAGGCTCGCGAAGGCGGCTGAACAAGGCGTGCTGCTTGTGACGCACGACAATGCCGATCTCATGTGGCTGCGGCGTCATGTGGGAACCGATGATATTGCGGAGCCCGAGTCGTATCTGTTCTGTTTTCAACATGATTGGGATGCGTTGACACCGGCGGAGCGAGCGCTGCGCACCATCAAAGGGCTTGCAGAGTTTCATCCCGATTGGGCGTTTTGGGGTTATGACGCGGCACTTTTGTGGGGTCTGGAGGTGCCGAATGATCTGCTCGGGCCACGATATCTTGTTAAGACAGGTTGCTCGGTGCCGCTGAGTGCAGGATGCCGGCTGTTACGTCCGCGGGTGGCGTGTGCGCTTGAACAAGTCGACGGCGTGCGGGTGACGCCGTTTTGGCGCACGGTAGAGGATTGCCTGCTGCGCGCGCCGTTTTCGTATGGCTTGGCGATTGCCGATTCTGCGTTGCGAGCAAAGGGCGTATCGCGCGATGACTTTTGTGAGCGGCTTCGTATGGATTGTGAAGGCAAGCGTGGGTATCGCAGAGCGCAGGTGATTGCGTCGTATGCGGACGGGCTGTCCGAAAACGGCGGCGAGTCTCGTTTTCGGGCGTTCTTTATTGCATACGGGTTTCTGGTGCCAGAGTTGCAGGTGGAGTTTCGTGATCCGCTCAATCCGAATCAGGTATTTCGAGTCGACTATTTCTGGAGACTCGAGGACGGGGCGTGCGTGATTGGCGAGCTCGATGGAAAGGGAAAGTATACCCTGCAGGATGGTGGGGATCGGGAGTCGGTCGACCCATTCGTGGCAGAACGTCAGCGAGAGTCCCATCTGACGATGCTCGGACATAAGGTGCTTCGGTTTACGTTTGATGAGCTCAAGAACCCGGGGAAGCTGGCTGAAAAGATGAGACTGGCGGGCATTCCACAGCGGGCCGATTTGGCTGAGGAATGGAGACGCCAGTGGTATGGGCGCTGAGGGGTGCAACCGACGCGGATGTGGTTGTTCCTGCCGAGTTTGTCTCGATCTGTAACAACAAGGGGCCGTTTGGCCTCGTAGCTGTTACAGATCAAGACAGAAGGTTGGCTGTCGCTAAAAGATCTCAATCTGTAACATCTAGAGGCCGAAAACCTGTCTACTTGTTACAGGCCTAGACGTTTGACGACGGGGCTGGAGAATATCTCAATCTGTAACATCTAACGGCCAAAAATCGGTCTAACTGTTACAGATTGAGACAAAGGTTGGACGCGGTGCCGAAAGATCTCGATCTGTAACATTTGGAAGGTTAAAGATGGTCTACCTGTTACAGATCGAGACGTTTTGCTGGAACGACCGGAACATCGCCGCGCTGTCTCCGTTTGCCCTCACATCTCTCTTCCTCCCTTTAACCGATATGTCCGCAGCAGCCCTGTCGCGCTGGGTGATAATGGACAAATGTTCAAGTTAATCGTGAGGGAGGAGCTCGATATGGCGTCTGCCGATCGTCCCACGTTGTTTATCAATGCGACCGTCCTGGATGGTTCGGAGCATATGGAGCCGCAGCCCGATATGGCCGTGGCCGTTGAGCGCGGTGTCATCACCTGGATGGAACCGAGCGCCGTGGCCCAAGCTCCGGCGGGTGCCGAGGTCATCGACCTGGCAGGTGCGTATCTCATGCCGGGTCTCATCAATATGCACGTGCATCTGTGCGGTTCGGGCAAACCGGTCTCGGCGGGAGATGCCGGCGCGCTGATGAAGAAGCTCGACAATCCCGTGGGCCGCGCCATCGTACGCCATATCCTCAAGGGCAGCGCTCAGCAGCAGCTGGCAAGCGGCGTGACCACGGTGCGCGGTGCAGGCGACCCGCTGTTTGCCGACATCGCCGTGCGCGATGCCATCGATGCCGGTAAGTATCAGGGTCCGCGTCTGGTGGCACCGGGTACGGGCGTCACGGTGCCGGGTGGCCACGGTGCGGGCCTCTTTGCGCAGGTGGCTAACAGCCCCGCCGAGGCGGCCGAACAGGTGCGCGACTTGTACGCGCGTGGCGCCGACGTCATCAAGCTGTTCGTGACAGGCGGCGTGTTCGACGCGACCGAAGTAGGCGAGCCAGGCGTGCTGCGCATGCCGGTCGAGGTTGCCGCTGCGGCATGCAAGGCGGCGCACGAGGTTGGCCTTCCGGTCATGGCCCATGTCGAGAGCACCGAGGGCGTACGCGCTGCGCTTCAGGCCGGCGTCGATACGATCGAGCACGGCGCTCCTCTGACGCCCGAGATTCTGGAGCTGTACCGCGGTGCCGCGGGAACACAGCTCGAGGGGCGCGCGCCGAGCGTGACCTGCACGATCAGCCCGGCGCTGCCGTTTGTATTGCTCGATCCGGAAAAGACCCATTCGACCGACACGCAAAAGAAGAACGGTGACATTGTGTGCTCGGGCATTATCGAGAGCGCTCGCGCCGCCCTGGATGCCGGCGTTAAGGTGGGCCTGGGCACGGACTCGAGCTGCCCGTTCGTGACGCAGTACGACATGTGGCGCGAGGTGGCCTACTTTGCCAAGTACGTCAAAGTGAGCAATGCCTTTGCGCTGCATACGGCCACGCAGGTCAATGCCGAGCTGCTGGGCCTGGGTGACGAGACCGGTACGATCGAGTGCGGCAAGGCGGCCGACATTTTGGTGACGCGCGAGAATCCTCTGGACGACCTTGCGGTGTTGCGTGAACCGATGCACGTGATGTGCCGCGGCAACCTGGCGCGCAAGCTGAAGGTCAAACGCATCCCCGAGGTCGACACCGAGCTCGACGCGATTATGGCCATGCCGGCAGAAGCCCTGGCAGAGGAGCTTGCCCGCGATGGCGTAGCTTAGGCACTGGCGCGACGGGGCGACAGCCTTATCGAATGATGTCGCCCCATACAAAAAGCCGAGGTCTCAACACGAAGCCTCGGCTTTTATTTTGTCCTATGGTGTAGCGGCTAGGAGCGAGTTTCCATCTTGGCATGGCACTTGGGGCAGGTGACGCGGATCTTGCCCTTGCCCTTGGGGACGGACAACATCTGGCCGCAGTTGGGGCACTTGAGGTACGCCGTGGTCTTGCGACCCTTCCACATCTTCTTGGCCGTTCGCTTGGCGCGCTCAAAGTCTTCCTTACTGGTGCCGGTCGCGCGCGAGGCGTTGGCAGCCGCAGTCCCGCCGCCCAAGCTGGCGACGAACTTGCCGAGGCCGGGGACGTTTGCGGTCGCCGCGACAAAGGCATCGTTCTCCTTGCGACGCGCGTCGATGTTTTTGGACAGGCCACGCAGCACGCCAAGTACGATCACGGCGATGGCGATCCAGCTGAGCCACTGGATACGGGCCATCGAACCGATCATCGCGATGATAATGCCTGCGAAGCCCATCACGATGGTGAGCTCGTCGGCGCCGTTGCGACCCTTCATAAAGTCATTCATGCGAATTGCCTTTCGTTCGATATGCTGCACGCCTTTATACCCCTTTTGGTGCATTGGGGACAGGTTAATCTGCACCAAGGTGGTGCAAACGTACCTGTTCCCCTTGCACCAATTACTTGGCGAGCTTGTCGACGACGCGTTCGATCTCGGCGAGCTTGGCAGCTTTGAGCCCCTCGTCGCCCGATTCGATGGCCGAGGCGACGCAGCCCTCGATGTGTGCCTTCAACACATCGGCGTTGATGCGGGCGATGAGCGCCTGCGTTGCCATGAGCTGCGTGGAGATGTCGACGCAGTAACGGTCCTCCTCCACCATCCGCAGGATGCCGTCGATTTGCCCGCGTGCCGTCTTGAGCATGCGGGTCACCGATTTATGGTCTGCCATCATGGCGGGTCCTCATTTCTGGTCGATCTTCCGGTTGCCCCTGTCAGTTGCGGTGAAATAGTTCTTGATTGAGGGCTTGGAGCGCTAAAACAGGAACTATTTCACCGCAACTTCTGAAGGGCTGGTTGAGTGGTGGTTGCTGGGCGGCTATGTCGGCCGACAGCGGTGCCTGCTGGTGCGGTGGCAGCTAGGCTGCGGTCACCGAAAGGGCGTGGAACTTCTCGCCCGCGGTCTCGACAGCGGCGGCGAGCTGCTCGGCGGTCACGGTGTCGGCGCACTCCACCTGGACGGTCTGGGTCTCGTGATCGGCGTCGGCGTCGGTCACGCCGGCAACGTTGAGCAGTGCCGTCTCGACAGTAGCGTCGCAGTGGCCGCACATGAGGCCGGAAGTCTTGATTGTGTATCGCATGGGTATTCCTCTCTGTTATGTCGGCTTTCCCAGGCACCCGACCTTGACCTTCAAGCCGTCGCTCGCGTACCAAAGTACGCGTCGCTCCTCTTTCAGGTCAATCTCGGGCACCTGGAAAACCCGTTCTAAATGGACTTAATGGTGAGCCTATTTTGCCACTTTAGGCTCAAAGGATTTCAGGCGCAGAGCATTGCTTACGACGCACACGCTCGACAGGCTCATTGCCGCGGCGCCGAACATCGGCGAGAGTTGCCACCCGGTGAGCGGGAAGAACACGCCCGCCGCCAACGGAATGCCGATGCCGTTGTAGAACAGCGCCCAGAACAGGTCCTGCTTGATGTTGCGGATCGTGGCGCGTGAAAGCTCGATGGCTCGGGCGACGTCCATGAGGTCGCTGCGCATGAGTACCACGTCGGCACCCTCCTTGGCGATATCGGCGCCGGTGCCGATGGCAAGGCCCACATCGGCGCGCGCCAGGGCGGGGGAGTCGTTGATGCCGTCGCCCACCATGGCGACCTTGCCGCCCGCATCCTGTAGTTCGCGCACGTGGCGTTCCTTGTCGGCGGGGAGGACGTCGGCGATGACCTGTTCGCTGCTCAGCCCCACGCGGCGGGCGATGGCCTCGGCCGTCACGCGGTTGTCGCCGGTGAGCATGCGCACGTCGACGCCGAGCTTGCGGAGCGCGGCGATGGCCTCGGCACTCGTGTCTTTGACCTCGTCAGCCACGGCGATGGTACCAACGAGCTCGCCGTTCTTGGCAAAGAACAGCGGCGTTTTGCCCTCGGTAGCAAATTGCTCGGCAAGACCGGCGGGCACCTCTGCGCCCAGCTCGCTCATCAGACGAACGTTGCCGGCTGCGATGACATTCTGCCCCTCGCGCGCCGTCACGCCACGACCGGGCACGGCGGCAAAGTCCTCGACCATGCGTGCGACGATTCCGCGCGTTTCGCACTCGGCCATAATCGCCTCGGCCAGTGGGTGCTCACTCTGGCGCTCTAGTGCGGCGGCAAGCTTGAGCAGCGCCTTTTCACTCATGGCGGGCGAGCCGTCGGCGCGCGCTGCAACCACGATATCGGGCACGGCCGGCTTGCCGCGGGTGACGGTGCCCGTCTTATCGAGCACCACGGTGCCCACGTTGCGCAGATTCTCCAGCGCCTCGGCGCTCTTAAACAGGATGCCCATCTCGGCGCCCTTGCCGGTGCCCACCATAATGGCGACGGGCGTGGCCAGGCCCAGCGCGCACGGGCAGCTGATCACCAGCACGGCCACGGCGGAGGTGAGCGCCTCGTTCACGCTGCCGGTCAGTGCCATCCAAGCCACAAAGGTCACGGCCGAGATTGCAAACACCACGGGCACAAACACGCCGGCGACCTTATCGGCCATGCGGGCAATGGGCGCCTTGGTGGCGTTGGCGTCCTCGACAAGCTGGATGATCTTGGCAAGCGACGTGTCGGCGCCCACGCGTGTGGCACGGAAGGTAAACGATCCGGTGCGGTTGACCGTGGCGGCGTTGACGGTGTCACCGGCGGCCTTTTCCACGGGGATGGACTCGCCGGTGAGCGCGCTCTCGTCCACGGCCGACGCGCCCTCGAGTACCACGCCGTCGACAGGGATAGACTCGCCGGGGCGCACACGCAGGACCTGGCCGGGAAGGATGCTGTCGACGTCCACAACGGTCTCGGTGCCGTCATCGGCAACGACGGTCGCAGTCTTGGGCGCCAGATCGATGAGCGCCTCGATAGCGCCGCCGGTCTTGGACTTGCTGCGCGTCTCGAGGTATTTGCCCACGGTGACGAGCGACAGAATCGTGCCCGCGCTCTCAAAGTACAGGTTGTCCATGCTCGTCATCATGGCCTCGTGCACCTGACCTGCGGCCAGCTGGTTGGCCATGATAAACATGGCATAGAGCGACCAGGCGATCGACGCGGTGGCGCCGACGGCGATGAGGGCGTCCATGGTGGGCGCGCCGTGCACGAGCGATTTGAAGCCGTTGATAAAGTACGCGTCGTTGACGTAGACGATGGGGATGAGCAGGACGAGCTCGGTGAGGGCGAGCGTCATGCTGTGGGTGTGGTCGGTGAAGACGCTGGGCAGCGGCCAGCCGAGCATGTGTCCCATGCCTATGTAGAACAGCGGAATGAGAAAGATGATTGAGATGATGAGGCGGGTGCGCATGGCGGAGGCAGTGGCCTCCAACTTTTTGGTCGGCGACTCCATATGGGCGGCGCCGGACCTGGCTTGCGCGCTGCCGCTTGAGCTGGCGGCGCCAGCGCCCGCATCGACAGGTGAGGCCGAGTAGCCTGCGCGGTCGACAGCGGTGCAGATGTCGTCGGGGGAGACCTGTGCGGGGTCATAGTCCACCATCATGGAACCGGCGAGCAGATTGACCGCGACACTCTTGACGCCGTCGAGTTTGCTCACGGCACGGTCCACATGCGCCTGGCAGGCGGCACATGTCATGCCGCCCACGTCGAACTTATCTTGAGCCATGGCTTCTCCTTTCTGTAGTTCGGTGTTTGAATTGTTAACCTGCCGATACTATACACCCATACCCCCTGGGGGTGTCCAGTGCAGAAAGAAATGTATGACATTCCGATACAGATGAGGGTGGCTGCCGGGTTGGTGCACCATCCCCGTCCTTCGTCTCGATCTGTAACATCTAGCCCCAGTTTTGCCGGGTTACTGTTACAGATTGAGACATACAATTCGGCGGGTGCTTAACATCTCAATCTGTAACATCTAGCAGGGAAAACGGCCCTTTTCTGTTACAGATCGAGATTTTGTTTTGCGAGGTTTGGGTTTGTCTCAATCTGTAACAGTTAGGCCGGTTTTTGGGTTCTAGATGTTACAGGTCGAGACGAACCTTCAGCAAAAATCTTAATGTCTCAATCTGTAACATCTGGCCCCAGTTTTGCCGAGTTACTGTTACAGATCGAGACGAACCTTCAGCAAAAACCTTAATGTCTCAATCTGTAACAACTAGACCTGTTTTTACCGAGTAGATGTTACAGATCGAGATAAACGCCGGGGCCGGAAGTCCTGCCGCAGCCCGTGGCCCTAGACACAGAATCCAGGGATCACGCAGGTCCGCTTGTTGGGCTTGCTCGCAGGGGTGGCGTACGTAAAGACGTCGCCGTCGTGCCCCACGCGGTTCATGTAGAGCGTGCCTTCGCTCTCCGATGTGTCGGGACTCGCTGTTCGTTCCCACCAACAGACGTCCTTGCCCTTCCACTGGCGAACCAACATCTCGTTCGTGGTATACGGACTTACCTTGAGCTCGCGAAAGAGCTGGTATTCCTTGCCCTCGCCGTTGTAGATATCTGCCAGGTAGTGAAAGTCCTCGGTAAATGACTCGGGTGGCTGATTGCCGCAGAGCTCGACCATGGCGGGCAGCCAAAGGGTCGCGGGCAGCTCGCTCAGACACGATGCGCTTTTGGCGACGCCCACATTGTTCGAGACCTTCTTGACAGATTTGATGAGTGCGCGCAGCTCGTTGGGCAGCAGCTTAAGGCCGTCGCCGTCGAGCCATTCCCGCAGCTCGCAATCTGCCCAGCCGGCGCTCAGCGGTTGGGCCGCGGCGTCGCGTTCGGCAATGCCGGCATCGAACATAAACGTCAGTCCGGCCTTGCCCGTCCCGTCCAGAAGTTCGTCGTGGCGGATGCCCACAAGTTGTGCGCCGACCTCCAGCCCGTTGGTGAGCTTCACGCGTTTGGTGCACGGATAGGGGATATGCCCGTCAGCGTCGAGCAGGTGATAGCGCTTGGCGATCTCGCGTGCCTCGCTACGGGTCTCGGCGGCCTTAATCTTGAGCGAAATCTCCTGCAGCTGATCCCAGGTGTAGTCGTCAAGGGAGCTGCGGATGCCGTCGAGGTAGTCGGGAATGCCAAAGCCGTGAGTGGCGGCTCCAATGGCGCCGAGTCCCACGACGGCAGCGGCGACGCCGCCGATAATAAACCGGCGGCGGGTTATGGCATCGCGACGGGCCTGCTCCAAAAGCGCTCGGGCGCGTTCACCGGCGACGTCGATCTTAAGGTGCGCGCCGGCATCGATGTTGATAGGCTGGTGCGAGAGCCCCGGCGTGCTTGCGGCCGATTCGTCCAGGTCGGGAGCGAATGCCAATAGGCCCTCGTAGAATTCGCGCTCGCTGGGGCGCGATGCCTGGTCGGTCACGAGGCAGGACATGATGAGGTCGGCAAACGCCTGGTCGTCACCCTTGTGGGCGACAAGCGGCTCGGGCTCGTTTTGCGTTTTGAGCAGATAGTACGAGCTGACTTCATGCGCTTGGTGCCTGGCCGCCCTAAAGGGGGTGTGACCGCTGTAGAGCTCGTAGAGAATGCTCGCGATGGCGTATACGTCGACGGAGGGAGAGCGACGCAGCTCGGCAATGTTGGGGATATCGCGAGTGAGCATTTCGGGCGCGGCGTATGCCGGCGTGGCATAGCGCCAAATGTCGGCGCGCTGCGTGAGCGTGTCACTGCCCAGGGCCGGGACCGAGGAACCCATATCGACCAGACACGGCTTAAACGCCAGAGCCTGCACCTGCTCGTCGATGCCAAGCTCGTTGGTGCGGAACATGATGTTCGCGGGCGACAGGTCGCGGTGCACAAGCGGCGTCTCGAGGTTTTGGGTCGACAGCAGCGTGCCCAGGACAGCGCAGCCTACCGATGCGGTGGCGGCACAAGTCACGCCCTCGCCATCGTGCGGCAGCATGCTGGCTGCTTTGTCGAGCGACGTGCCCTCGATCCACTCCATAAGGATGAGCGGCTCGCCCTGGCACGTGCCATAGCCGTAGACGTGGGGAAAACCACGCAAGTGTGACACACGGCAGAGGTTTCGGTATTCCTCAAAAAGCGCGGCGGTGTTTGCCAGATGCATGGCGGATTCGTCTGCCGTACGCGACGGGGTATTGGTTCCCAGCGCACGCATGAGCGTGTTGTCCGCGAGCACTTTGACGGCGAATCGCTCGTTTGAGGTGTTATGCGCCTGCAGCACAAGGCCCGTGTTGCCATGCGAAGAGCGGTCGGCTTTGACGATGAGCGTCATAAAGCGGCGTTTGGCGAGTTCCTCGTCGGCAGGATTGACGGGGGCGGCGGTATCGAACGACTCGAGCTGAAAGAGAACCGTCGTTGAATCGGGCTGCGGAGTGGTATCTGCCATGGTGACCTTACCTTGCGGTGTCGCGGGCGCGGGCGCACCGCTTCTTACCAGATAGACGTTGTGCCCGGTACGCCACGTACGGCGCCGGGCACAACGCTAAATTGCGAGTTTCATAACCAAAAAACGGGTCGTGGCACCCAAACAAATAGTGTCGCTGTGCCACAGGGGAACGGGCGGGTATTCGACGCCGGGTCTGCGTGTATGGCGCGGCGGCTCGACCACGTGCTGGGACATATCCGCGCCCGAGATGAGCACGGTTCCGTTGGTGGAACCCAGGCCCTGCACGTACCAGTAACCGTCCTTGGCAAAAACGCGTGCATGTCGGCGCGAGACATCGCGGTCGACATCGGTGATGGCACCGGTGCCCGTGGCGAGCGAACCGATTACGGTGCCGCCCTCGCCCTCGTTGAGCGGGTACAGCGGAGGCTTGGCGGCGTTACCCACAATGCGGATAAGGCCCAGGCGCTCGGCATGCTTGACCTCGGGTTCGACGGCGGCGGTAAAGCCTTCGCCTACGCTGAGCTCGGTGGTGGAGAAGTGCCCGCCCATCTTGTCGGCGATGAGCGTCTCGGTCACCTGCACGGCGGCTTGGGGATCGCACAGGCAACCGCACGCCACAAACAGCGTGACCAGCGGTAGTGCACAATCGGCGGCCGTTGTGCCGGGCGCGGCGATGCGATCGCAGGCGTTGCGGTAGATGCGGTCGTCGAGTCCATAGGCGCTCAGCGACTCGCGCATGGCGTCGGCAGCCTCACCGCTATAGTGCTCTGCCACCATGGCACGAGCCATCTCGCTGCCACCGAGGTTGGAGATCAGACGAGCGGTGATGTTTTGGGCCGTCTGGGTGATATCGGCAAACAGCTCGGGGCGCGGACGCTCGACGGGGGCGTGAACAACCTCGCGCGATAGGAACGTTCGCTCGTCCACACGGTCGCGTGGTGCTTTGCCACCGGCCATAGGGGTGGAGCGCAGCAGCATCCAAGCGGTATCACGATTGGTGATTCCGCCGAACTTGCGCAGATCGTCGAACATGACGGAGCGCGGTGTCTCTCGATCCATTGGTCCCCTCCTTGCGGTCGCAGCACGCAGACCGAACTTGCATGCAATTTGACAGTTCAATCTACTATATCCGATTGGACGGACTAAAACATGCACGTCAACGCCGTCTTTACATTGCTATAAACGGGTTGGGGCGCTGGTGTTAGATAATCGCGTCGAATTTGGGCATAACGCGCCAATCGCCGGCGTCGTCGAGCACGCCCCATTTGCCGCTTTCGTTGTCCTGTACAGGCAAAAAGACGTCGGTGGAGGTGTAGAAGATGTCGCCCATGGCACGGAACTTGGGCTCGACTTGCCAAGCGCCGCTCACCGTCGAGCAGCCCCAAAGGCCGGTCGCCTGGTCCTTGACGGGTGCCCAGCCGTTGGCGAACTCGCGCGCCTCGGCAAAGGTGGCAGAAAATGCGCGCGTGCCGTCGGGCAGAATATAGCCCCACGAGCCGTCATCGAACTGCACGGCGGCGCGATTGCTGGCAAAGCGGCGTGCGGATTTAAACTGCGGCTCGATTATCCACTGGCCGTAGCCGTTGATGTAGCCCCAGGTGGTGCCGTCCTGCGTCGCTGGCCCCAGGCCGTTTGCCGAATCCCAGCCGCCCAGGCCCCTAAAGGTCGGCGGCACGTCGTTGCGCTTGCCGGTCTTGATGTAGATGTAGCCCCAGCTGTCCTCTTCGTTGCTGGAGCGATAGGGTACAAAGTTGCCCAGTACCATATCGCCCATGGCGTAGTACTTGGCCTCGACGATCCACTTTCCCTGGCGGTTGAGCACGCCCCAAAAACTGGTCTGCGCATCTTGGGCGACGGCGCCGTAGTCGTTGAAGGGCCGGGTGTCCGAGAACTGCGGCTCGATGGCCCAATTGCCGTCCTGGTCGATATAGCCCCACATACCGGTGGCGGAATCGAGCGCGGCGGCAAGCCCGGCACCGTAAAGCCGCATGTCGCTGTAAGTCGGTTTGACCTTCCAGGCGCCGGTGTCGTTGATCAGACCCCACTTGCCGTCGCTTTGGGCGGCATAGCGCATCTCCACGCTGATGGTGTTGGACGACGTTGCGGAGGTGTCGGAGCTGTCCGAAGCGTCGGAGTCGCTGTCTTTTTTGCTTTTGGACGAGCTGTCGTCGCTTTTGGCGTCTGCCGAAACCGCGGTGTCATTGCCGTTGTGTAGGTTCCGCGACAGCAGGTAGGTGCCGCCACCGACAAGTGCCGTAAAGGCGAGGCCCCCCGCTGCGAGAAAAGCGCGGCGCGAGACGGACGTTGCCGCTGCGGTCGTCGTGGTGGCCGCGGACGCTGTCGAGGAAAGGCCGGCAGGGGCGACGGAACCAGCGGAGCCAGCGGATGCAGAAGGGCCTGCCGCTGCGCCACCAAAGATCGCGTTTTGTGCGACGGGTGCGGCGGTGCCTGCCGCGGGCGTCGCGGGTGCGTGCATGCTCGGCACTGCGGACGTTGCCGGGGCGGCGGGCATGGACGCCGCAGTCGACACGGCGGCATCGGCGCCATAGGCGGCCCGGGGCGCCTCGAGCACAACCGGTACGGGCAGATAGGATGCGTGGTCCCGATGTCCGTGGTCCAACGGGGCATCTTCGGCAGCGGCATCAGGCGCGGCCGCAAACGGGTCAACCGGAGCGGCGACGTCATCGTCCAGCGGAAACATGACCGGCTGCGCGGTGTCGAACGTGGCCGGCACGGGCTCGTCGACGCTTGTCCCCGGGCCGATATAGGTCGTCTGGGCGTCCATGACCCTGCTGCCCCAGACCGGCTCGGGCGTGGGCCAGTCGCCCAGCTCGCTCGATTGCCAACGGCGCAGCAGGTCGAGCATCTGCTCGACGGAGGGACGCCGCTCTTGGTCGACGGCGAGTCCCGCCACGATAATGCTGACGAGCGCCTCGTCGGCGGCCGTGCGGGCTTGTGGCACCTCAAAGGCAGTTTCGGTTTTGACACGGTAGGGCGATGCGGTGCCCAGCGCCTGCAGGTTAAACGGAGTGTGTCCGCAATACAGCTCGTAGAGCACGCTCGAGAGCGCGTAGATGTCAACCGTGGGACTCAAGCGCCTGGTCTCGATACCCGCGATGTCGTGGGTGAGCATCTCGGGCGGCGCGTACTCGGGCGTACCGCCGCGCCAGACGTCGGCGCGCACGGTAAAGGTGGGGTCGATGGGATTGAGCGCCGTGGAGCTGCCAAAGTCGATGAGGCGGATATCAAAGTCGAGTGTGGCAAGCTGGTCTTGGAGCGAACGCTCGCTCGTGGCGACCATGATATTGCGCGGCGAGATGTCGCGGTGGGCAACGCCCGTGTCCAGGTGCCGTACGTTATTGAGAATGGAGAGCACGGCCACGCCGATGGCAGCTACCGCGTCGCCGCGCACGCCGCCGTCCTCGTGGGGGAGCTGCGGGGTGATGTGCTTGAGCGTGGAGCCTTCGACCCATTCCATAACGATGAGCGGCTCGCCGTTACTGGTGCCATAGCCGTATACGCGTGGAAAGCCCTTAAGGTGCGAGACGGTGAGCTGGTTGCGATATTCCTCGAACAGCACGGCGCGCATGCCGGCGGCGATGCGCTCGTCGGAGCCATCGAGATTACGCAAGCGCTTGATCGCAAAGACCTCGCCGGCGGTGTTGGTGGCGCGCTGAACCACGCCCGTGCCGCCCTTGCCCGCGTCGGCATGGACCAGGAACATCGAAAAGCGCCGTCGCGATTCGTCGCGATTGGCGGGATCGAAGGCTACTGCCGGCTCAAAGGTATCGAGCACGACGAGTTCCTGCTGTCCCTGGTTGTCCACGTTCGCCCCCTTGGGAATCGATTGCTTTGCCGAGGCGCCGGTATGCAGCCGCGCCCCAATGAGTCAAGAATATGACTAGTTTCGCTCATTCCGCGTAACGGTGCTGTTGAAAAACACCGTTACGCATGCGGGTGGCGTTTTGCTGTGCGATGATAGCCACGTTTTGAGAAGGGTCATAGTGCCCGATACCTAGACGAGAAAGGACCCACCATGGGTTTTCTTGATGAGATGCAGGCATCGCTCGATCGTACGGCTGCGGATGCCAATCGTGCCCTGCAGGTTAACAGAATCAAGAGCCAGATGAATGACGCCCTTAAGCGCCGCCAGCAGCTTGCCGGCCAGCTGGGTGCCAGCCTGTACGAGGCGACCAAGGACAACGCCGAGCTGCGTCAGGGCCGCGAGGAGCTCTTTGACGGCATCGCCGCAATCGACAACGAGCGCGCACAGCTTCAGGCCCAGATCGACGAGCTCGAGCGCCAAGCGCAGGCAGCGGCCTATGCGTCCGCATTCATCGATTGCCCGTTTTGCCACAACCGTCTGCAGCAGTCCTCTATGTTCTGCTCGGGCTGCGGCAAGTCCATGGCCGAGATCCAGGCCGAGTTGGCTCGCCAGGCCCAGGCGGCTCCCGTGCCGGTCGATGCCCAGGTTGCCCCTGCTGACGGTGCTGCCACGTGCCCCTCGTGTGGCGCTCCCATCCAGGCGGGTCACGCCTTCTGCATGAATTGTGGCCACAAGTTGGCGTAATCGGCAGCGTCTGACCGTGGCTTAGACAGTCGGGGACGATACCTCAAAAACTTTTTCATGTTGCGCAACAAGTTTGCGCGCTGAGCGGTGAATATGGTCGTGGGGGGGGGG
>JAEZNV010000061.1 GCA_023441725.1 Actinomycetes bacterium
GTCGTCTTGCCCGAGCCCGATTTGCCCACCAGGCCCACGCGCTGGCCCGCCGCCACATGGAGCGTCAGGTCGTCGAACACGCTCTCGCCCGCCGCGGCATCACGGTATGCAAAGCTCAAGTGCTCAAAATCAATCGCGCCCTCGCTCACCTTGAGCTCGGGGGCGTTCTCGTCGTCTGCCACCAGACACGGCTCGTCCAGCACGCGCGTCATCTCGGCCGCATCGCCCAGCGCGCGGTTGATGCGCTGCATCATGGAGCTCACGTAGTTCAGACGCATGGTGAGGTTGTACGTATAGGTAAAGATCATGACGAGCGCGCCGGCAGAGATGCCAAACCACGCGTTGCCGCCCGCGACGAACACACTCACCACGGCCATGGTGATAACGATAAGGCCCGAGGTCGTAAAGTTGCGTTGCATCATGGCGTGCATCGATACCGTTTCGGCATCGCGCGCAGCGCGGTCGGCGGCATCGAACAGGTCGCGCTCAAAGTCCTCGCGCCCACAGGTCTTGACGGCCAGGATATTCGTGACCGCATCGGACAGCACGCCCGACAGCTTGTTCTGCGCGGCGGACGTCGCGGCCGAAAGCGGCATGATGCGCTTGTACATAAGCCAGACAAACGCGATGTAAACGACCATGATGCCCACCAAAATCACGGTAAATGTGGGCACTACCGGGGCGAGCGCCGCTACCGTACAGATGACCGAGGTGATGGTGGGGATGAGCGAATACACCGTCACGTCCACCAGACCCGTGTAGCCGCTCATAAAACGGCTCGTTTGGCTCACAAGCGATCCGCCAAATCGGCTGGTGTGGAATGTCATGGACTGATTGGAGAGCGTGTCGAAGCACAGGCGCGCCAGGTGATAGTTGCCCGCAATTTCGAGCTTGTAGACGGTGTAGTCCTGCAGCTTGGAGAGGATTTGGCCCACTAGGTTAACGAGCACGAGTGCCAGAATGTAGGGGCCAAAGACCTCAAACACCTGGTCGCCCGCCACGGGGCCGGCCTGAACACGGTCGACGATAAGGGCCATCACGTAGGTGTTGGCAAACGTAAGCAAAAAGATATAGCCCGCCGACGAGAATACCGAGAGAAAGACGATCAACGGCTGTGTGCGCGTGACGTCCCAAAAACGCTGCAGCGTGCGGCGCACGGTTGAGCGCTTGAGCGGACTGGTGCTTCTCTGAGACATGGACTTCCTTTCGCGTCTGATGGGGCGAAACGCCATTGTTGCACACTAAAGTGCACTTCAGGCAAGCACGATGCGAAAAGCGCCCGCGCCCCGCGCTTGCGCCGACGCCCCGCCGTCAGGCACGGCTAGCCCTCGTCTTCCTGGCCCGCGAGTAAGCCTGCGGACTCCAAGCCCAAAATCTCGTCAGCCTCCCGCGCGTCTTCCAGGGCGTCGATATCCTTGAGCTTGCGCTCCATAACGTTGGTGCGCGTGGTGATAATGCCCTCGACCGTCTTGCCCGCGGTCTCAATCTGCTGCTGTGCGCGACGCAGCGCCGCCTGATAGCGCGGCAGCTCAGCCTTGACGGCGGAAAGCACGCGCAGCACGTCGTCGGTGCGTTTTTGCAGCCTAAACGTCTGATAGCTCATCTGCAGGCTGTTAAGGATGGCGGCCATGGTGCTGGGACCGGCAACGTTGACGTGATAGTCGCGACCCAGGGTCTCGATAAGCCCGGGGCGACTGACGACCTCGGCGTACAGACCCTCAAACGGCACGAACAGAATGCCAAAGTTGGTCGTCGCGGGCACGCTCAGGTACTTCTCGCAAATGTCCTTGGCCTCGCGTTTGACCATCGCATCGAGCGTCTTGCGCGCTGCGGCAACGGCCTCCGCGTCGCCCGACTCCTGGGCGTCAAGCAGATGCTCGTACGCGTCGCCCGGGAATTTGGAGTCAATCGGCAGCAGCACGGGATCGCCCTCGTCTACCGGCAGCTTGACGGCAAATTCAACGCGCTCCGAGGCGCCGGGCTTGGTGGCCACGTTTTCCAGATACTGGTCGGACGTGAGGATGTCCGCCAGAATCGCGCCCAGCTGCACCTCGCCCAAAATGCCGCGCGCCTTCACATTGCCCAGCACGCGCTTAAGGTCGCCCACGCCGGTGGCGATAGATTGCATATCGCCCAGGCCCTTGTACACGGCCTCGAGCTGGTCGCTCACCTGCTTAAACGATGCGGACAGACGATCGTTGAGCGTACGGGAAAGCTTCTCGTCCACCGTCGCGCGCATCTGGTCGAGCTGAACGTTGTTGTCCTTGCGGATGGCGCCCAGCTGGGCATCGACCGTCTCGCGCACCTTGTCCAGGCGGTGCTCGATGCCCTCGCGGTTGGCACCGAGCTGTTGGGCCGTCTCGCGGCGCAGGTCATCCATACGGTCGCCAGCCTGCGAGAACTCACGCGCGATGGTCAGGTAGCGCTGCTGCTCTACGGCGGCGTCGGTCGTCTGCTGCTGCGCGATGGCGTTTGCCGTGCGGCGGGTTTCTGCCAGCGCGACGTTCAGGGTGTCGAGCGCGTTGTTGGCCTGCTCGAGCGCCGCGAGCGTCTCCGCGTCGTTGCCGCCACGCTCTCGCAACTCGGCACGAAGGCCTTTAAGCTGCAGGGCGCAAACCACAGCAACCCCCACCGCCACCAAGGCAATCACAACAAGCGCAATATCAATAGCAGACATAGACTCCGCCCAACAAACTCAATCGATCATCAATCAAAACCGCGATTAATCTTACCCCGCCACACGCACCAGGCGCCCCACGGCAGTCGGACAAATGGATTTTGGGCCACAGGCGTCAAAACGCTAACTCTCCCAGCCGGCGCGGATGGTTGTTATGACATCGCCTAGGCGCTGGCCGAGGGCTGACAGATGTTGGAGCACTTCGCTAGGCGAAGCACCGTTGAGGATGCAGGTGAGCGCATACGAGACCAGGAAAATCGCCGCAAGTCCTAACGGAATGAGTACAATCATCGCCAACGTGCGCAGACGCTGGCCCACGCGGCGGTGACGTGTGCGGCGCTTGTCGAACGCAAGCTCCTGCGCATATGAATCTTGTTGTACGGAATAGTTCTCTGGCGCCGATCCGCCCGCAGGCGAAACCGCGGGCGTGGCATTTTGCGCAGGGGGCTGGGCGGCTACCCCTTGCATTTGCATCTCCATAAGCCGTTGCTGCTGGCGCAACATGCGCTCGGCTTGTTGCTGCGGAGTCTCAAGAAACAGGTCCATGCTGGCCTCCAAAATCGGAGCATTCGACGCTTACGACCAGCATCCCGCACCACCATGACCGCGACAACGCAATCACCGACAATAGCCACAAAGCTTCTTTTGCCCAAAAGCTGTAGAAAACCTCAACAACTCCCCTACCAGCACTTTCTCTGAGCTTTTTTCGCCAGCAATCTTTTGGCCTTCCGTCAACCCGCCAACTAACCAAAACCTAACCAAAAGCTTGACGGAAATTGTGTAGACAGGGACCCCACACAAAACGTGCCGCTCCAAAAAGGGGCGGCACACAAACCAATCTATGAGGCAAAACTCGCTGGCAAGCCCGCGCCGTCAGACCCGCGGCGTATGCCTTTGCCT
>JAEZNV010000105.1 GCA_023441725.1 Actinomycetes bacterium
CGGGCATTGTGCAGGGCGTTGGCATGCGGCCGTTTGTGTATCGCGAGGCTATGGCGCATGGCATTTGCGGCTGGGTGCTCAACGCGGGCGATGGCGTGCACATCGAGGCGCATGCTTCGGTCGAGGCACTCGACGGCTTTGTCGCCGCGCTGTCGGAGCACGCGCCTGCCGCGGCCCGCGTTGAGCATGTCGCTGTTGCAGACCTGGAGCCCGACGCTTGGGATACCGACGATGAGCAGGTATTTCGTATCGTAGCGTCGCAGGATCAGACCATGCACACGACGCTCATCTCCCCCGATATCGCCACCTGTGAGGACTGCCTGCGCGAACTGTTCGACCCCGCCGACCGACGCTATCACTACCCCTTTATCAACTGCACCAACTGCGGGCCGCGCTTTACCATCATCCGGTCGCTGCCTTATGACCGAGCGGCCACGTCGATGGATTGCTTTCCCATGTGCCCCGAGTGTGCCGCAGAATATGGCGACCCGCTTGACCGGCGCTTTCATGCGCAGCCCGATGCCTGCTTTGACTGCGGGCCACATATTACCTGGCGCGAGGCGGCGGGCGACATGGAGCTCGAAGGCTCGGGGGCGACGCCAGCCGTCGGCAGCACGCGCGAAACCAGCGATGCCATTATTGACCGCTGTGTCGAGCTGCTGGCCAGCGGCGGTATTGTCGCCATCAAGGGCCTGGGCGGATTCCATCTGGCCTGCAACGCCGCCAATGAGCGGGCGGTGGTCGAGCTGCGCCGTCGCAAGCGCCGCAGCAACAAGCCGCTTGCCGTTATGGTGCGCAGCCTTGCCGATACTGAATGCCTGTGCCATGTCGATGATGCCGAGCGCGGCCTGCTAACCGGTAGCATCCGCCCCATCGTGCTGTTGCGCCGGCGTGCTGTTGGCGAGGGAGATTCCCCCGACGCCCTTACACTCGCGCCATCCGTCGCGCACGATCTACCCGAGCTCGGCGTCATGCTCCCCTATACACCGCTTCAGCATCTGCTGCTTGCAGCTGCCGCGTCGCATGACATGCACGCGCTGGTCATGACCAGCGGAAACCTGAGCGAGGAACCTATCGAAACTGACGACGACCTTGCCTGGGAACACCTCGTTGCCGCCGGCATTGCCGATGCGCTGCTCGGTAACGACCGTGCGATTCTCTCACGCTACGACGACTCCGTGGTACGCGTGGTCGGTGGGGTCGTTATGCCCGTGCGCCGCGCTCGCGGATATGCGCCTCGGCCGTTGCCGCTGCCGGCACTCGACGGCGCTCCGTCCTGCGTGCTCGCCTGCGGCCCACAGCAAAAGGCAACGATCGCATTCACACGCGAAGATGCGAACGGCGAGGCGGCCTGTTTTGTGTCGCAGCATATTGGCGATGTCGAAAACGGCGAGACCTTCGATGCCTGGAACGCCGCGCGCACGCGCTTGGAAGATCTCTTCGACTTGACGCCCGCCGCGCTGGCCTGCGACTTGCACCCCAGCTACCTATCGAGTCAGTGGGCGCGCGAGCAGGCGCGAAAATGCAATCTGCCGCTCGTCGAGGTGCAGCACCATCATGCGCATATCGCGAGCGTAATAGCCGAGGCTATTGCCGCGGGCCAGCTTACAATCGACGCGCGCGTGCTCGGCATTGCCTTCGATGGTACGGGTGCCGGCACCGACGGCACCATATGGGGCGGCGAGTTCCTTGTCGCCGGCCTTGCCGATTTTGAACGCGCCGCCCACCTGCGCACCTGGGCGCTGCCAGGCGGTGCCGCATCCGTGCGCGATGCCCGGCGCAATGCCTTTGCCCTGCTGAGCGAGCTCGGCCTGCTCGAGCACCCGGGTGCCGCGGGGCTATTGGGCACCCTCGACGAGCAAACGCGCAGCATCACGGCTACGATGATCGAGCGGAACATCAACAGCCCACGCACGAGCAGTATGGGGCGTCTCTTTGACGCCGCCGCTGCAGTTTTGGGCATTTGCGGGCAGGCAACCTACGAAGGCGAACCCGCCATCGAACTCGAAGCCGCCGCCTGGCGCGCACTCGGCGGCAAGCCCGTTCGTCTCGACGGCAATCATACAGGCGTATTCACGTCTGCCGCCGACTCCCCCATCCTGGACCCCCAACCGCTCATCGAAGCTCTTCTGAATGGAATCGAGGCAGGCACGCCGGCCGACAGGCTCGCGCTCGGGTTTCACATCGCCATTACGCACGCTACGACCCACGTCGCGTGCAAGATCTGTGAGCGCGAAGGCCTCGATACCGTCGCGCTCTCGGGCGGTGTGTTCATGAACCGACTTTTGCTCCAGCTCCTCACCCGCGAGCTTAAAAGCATGGGTCTTACTGTCTTGGTTCCCCACTCCGTGCCCGTCAACGACGGCTGCATCGCCTACGGTCAGGCGGCAATCGCGCGCGCCCACCTCGCGCAGATCGCATCGCAGTAGCCCGATTTCGCTCGTCGCCGCACCAACTGTCTCACGGGCGTAACGCGTTTGCCCGCGAACCCCGCGAGCGCTACCATCAAGCAATGGATTATCAAGCGCCTATCCAGCGCAAAGCGTATAAAAGGGGAACAATATGTGCCTTGCCGTTCCCGGCAAAGTAGTCAAACGCGACGACGACCTCAAGGCCACCGTCGACATGATGGGCATCGAGCGTCCGGTGTCGCTACGACTCGTGCCGACGGCACAAGTAGGCGACTATATTCTGGTGCACGCTGGATTTGGCATCCAGATCGTCGACGAGCAGGAGGCGCAGGAGACGCTCGACCTGGTCAACACCATGACCGAACTGGTCGAAGAAGACCAACTGGCCAGCAACCCGGCCGAGGCATACTAGTGGCGGCCGGACAGCCGGCTCGCTCCGGTATCGACTTTTCGGCATTTCGCGATTCCAAGCTGGCCCGCGAGCTCATCGAACGCATCCGTGAACTCGTCGGCGACCGCACCATCAACCTTATGGAAGTCTGCGGCACGCACACCGTGAGCATCGGTCGCTATGGCTTTCGCTCCATTATGCCGGCGGGACTCAAGCTGCTGAGCGGCCCGGGTTGCCCCGTCTGCGTTACCGCCAACCGCGATATCGACCATGCAATCGCGCTCGCCAACATAGACGGCGCCATCATCACCACCTTTGGCGACATGATGCGCGTGCCTGGATCGTCCACCTCGCTCGCCGCGCAAAAGGCGGCAGGGCGCGACATCCGCATTGTCTACTCACCACTCGACGCACTCGACATCGCTGAGCAAAACCCCGACCGCCCGGTCATCTTTATGGGTGTGGGCTTTGAGACCACCACTCCCACCATCGCCGCCGCCATTTTGGAGGCAGACGCACGCGGGCTGCAGAACTTCTCGGTCTACTGCGCCCACAAGACCACGCCGCCGGCGCTGCGCGCAATCGCCAACGACCCCGAGACCACCATCGACGGCTTTATCCTGCCGGGCCACGTCGCCACTATCACGGGCTTAGCCCCTTTTGGCTTTTTGGTCGATGAGTTTAGGACCCCGGGCGTGGTTACGGGATTTGAGCCGGTCGACATTCTGCAGGGCATTTGCATGCTGGTCCAGATGGTTGTCGAGGATCGGCCCGCAATAGACAACGCCTACCGCCGCGGCGTCAATATGGACGGCAACCCCGTGGCGCGCCAGCTGGTCGAGCAGGTATTTGAGCCGTGCGATACCACATGGCGCGGGCTGGGGCCGATTGCCAACTCGGGCCTTTCCATCCGCCCCGAGTTCTCTCGCTTTGACGCCGGCTCCCGCTATGACGTGCCCATTGAACCGACAGTCGAGCCGCGCGGATGCCGCTGCGGTGACGTGTTGCGCGGAGCCATTACGCCGGGCAACTGCCCTCTGTTCGGCCACGCTTGTACAGCCGAGCATCCCGTCGGCCCCTGCATGGTGAGCTCCGAGGGCAGCTGTGCAGCATATTTCCGTTACCGAGGCTAATAGGTTCCGCCGCTCTAACGAACGGCGGACCGGTCGACGCTGCGCCTCACCCATATAATTCCACCCATGATTGGAGTTTTCGATATGTCCCATAGCGTTACCGATAGCACCGTCCTGCTGGGCCACGGCTCCGGCGGCCAGATGATGAAACGCATCATCGACGAGGTCTTTTTGGATGCCTTTGGGTCGCCCGAGCTGCTCGAGGGCAACGATGCCGGCGTCGCCGCACTGCCCGCGAGTGGGCGCATCGCCATGTCGACCGACAGCTTTGTGGTGACGCCGCAGTTCTTCCCCGGCGGCAATATCGGCCGACTCGCCGTGTGCGGAACCGTCAACGATGTCGCGACCTCGGGTGCCAATGTACGCTACCTGTCGTGCGGCTTTATCCTCGAAGAGGGCTATCCCATGGACAAGCTGCGTCAGATTGTGCAGACCATGGCCGAGACGGCGCGCGAGGCGGGCGTGGCGATCATCACCGGCGACACCAAGGTGGTCGAGCGCGGCGGGGCCGACGGCGTCTACATCAATACCGCCGGCGTGGGCGAGGTGCCCGCGGGCGTGACGCTCAGCGGAGCAAACTGCCAGGCCGGCGATGTCATCCTGGTCTCGGGCACGCTGGGTGACCACGGCATCGCCATCATGAGCCAGCGCGAGGGCTTGGCGTTTTCGAGCAACATCGAGAGCGACGCCGCGCCGCTCAACCACCTGATAGCCGACGTTCTGGCCGCAGCCCCCGACACGCGCTGTTTCCGCGACCCCACGCGCGGCGGCCTTGCATCCACACTCAATGAGTTTGCGCAGGCCAGCTGCGTTGCGATGGAGATCGACGAGGACGCCGTGCCCGTGCGCCCCGATGTGCAGGCCGCCTGTGAGATGCTCGGCTACGACGTGTTGCAGGTTGCCAACGAGGGCAAGATGGTCGCCGTGGTGCCGGCCGAGCAGGCCGATGCGGCTCTAGCCGCCATGCGTGCCGCCCGCTACGGAGAGAACGCCACGATTATCGGCCGCGTGTTGCCGCTTAGATCAGACGCTCGACCCGCCGTGCGCGTACGCACCGGCTGGGGCTCGACCCGTATCCTCGACATGCTCGTGGGCGAGCAGCTGCCGAGGATTTGTTAGGACGGAACCGCACGGTCGTCGCGATGTGGCTTGACATCCCTGGAGATATTCAGATTCCAGGTGCGCCCAACGCATAAGCCCAGTATTATGAGGTGCGTTTTGAAACCCAATGACGGGAGCTTTCATGGCAGCAGCTTTTTCCCATGTGATCTTTGACCTGGACGGCACCATCCTCAACACGCTCGAGGACCTGGCGGCCGCCGGCAACCACACCTGCGAGATGCACGGCTGGCCCACGTTTGCCGTGGACGAGTACCGCTACAAGGTGGGAAACGGCATGCTCAAGCTGGTCGAGCGCTTTATGCCCGCCGAGTACGCGGGCGACGGCCGCATGTTTGAGCAGACGCTTGCCGAGTTTAGAGCTTATTACGGCGAGCACAAAGAGGACCACACCTCACCCTACGCCGGCACGATTGAGATGCTCGACCGTCTGCGCGCAGCGGGCGTTCAGCTTGCCGTGCTCACCAACAAAGATCATATTTCGGCAGCCCCGCTTATCGAGAAGTATTTTGGCTCTGAGCGCTTTGCGCTGGTACAGGGCCGTGTCGATGCGTTTCCGCCCAAGCCCGAGGCACCCGTCACGCTGCACGTGATGAAGGAGCTGGGCGCCAATCCGGCAACCACGCTCTACGTGGGCGATTCCAATGTCGATATCCTGACCGGTCACAACGCTGGCCTTAAGAGCGCGGGCGTCAGCTGGGGCTTTCGCGGCCGCGCAGAACTGGAAGCCGCCGGCGCCGACTACGTGGTGGACACCCAGGCAGAGCTCGTAGCACTGGTGCTGGGCGAATAGCGGAGCCGCCGCTTAACGTAGCTGCGACAATTCTTCCACGCGGAAAGCGCATCCCGTTTTGGAGCTCCGGAATGGGATGCGCTTTCCGTTTGAGGCGCGTCGGGGAAACCGCATCCCGTTTTGGAGCAATATTCCGGGTCGCACTTTCCGCAACCCACCCCATCCGGAAACCGCGACCCACTATTCAGCCAAAAACCGGCTCGCATTTTCCCGAGCATTCGATGCAGCGCTGGTGCAAGGAGTGCCCCCAACTGTCGGCAGAAAAGGAACGTCCCCAAGTGCCGCAAGAGTGTCCCTTCTGACTAGTCATTTAAGAACGTCCCCAATGACTACACCTTCCGACAACGGTAACACCGCAGGTAGAGGACGGACAGCGAAAACGCCCCTAAGCGAGCAAGGTGACGTGAAATGAAAGGGCGCTGACCTTCTGGTCGCCTTCTGGTCGCGCCCTTGAAATTGAACGTCAGATTGCCGCTTAGGGGCGTTTGCAGCGTCGAGCAGTTGCGGCGTTTGGTAAAACGCCGCAACTCCCTAGCTCATCATGGCATTCATCATCTCGTTGGTTGCGGAATCGTCAGCAGACCACTCGCCGTCGTCATTGCAGGAGTACTTGAAGGTGACCTTGGTGTCCTTGGTCTTAGCAGCCTTGGTCACATCGACCATAACCTGACCGGCCATCTTGTACAGCTCGTCATCGGAAGGCATCGAATCGAGCGCGGCGACCTTCTCCTGATACTGGGTGGCAAAATCCTCAACGATCTGGTTCATGGACTTGCAGGTAATGGTGACCTCGGCAGTTGCGGTACCCTTGTCCTCGTCGACCGTCACGTCGCCGATTTTGTAGTCAAAGCCCTCGAGATAGCTCTTGGCGTACTCCTTGGGATCGATGCCCAGCTGCTCGAACTCGTCGCCCGAGGCCTCTTCCAGGCCGGCGAGGAAGTCGCCGCCACCGTTCTTGACCTCGTCAAACTGCGTCGTAAGATCCTCGGTGATAAGCTCCTCAACCGAAGGACCTCCGCAGCCGGAAAGCACAACCACGCACGCGACCAGAACAGCCATCAGGGGCGCAAGCAGCAGCTTCTTCTTCATGACATTCCTCCCAACAAGCGGCACCGCGCTTCCCGACGCGGTGCACGTCGTAACAATAAGGCCATACTAGCCGCTAACGAACACCCCCGGCAAAGCAAAGGCGCAGACGGCTCGATTTAACGTCCGAACGGTTTACCGGTCCGTCCAACGCGCAATAAAACGTCCCGCCGCATTGTAATAAAAAAGGGCGGTCGAACAATTCGACCACCCTTGCACATCCTTTGGATGTCGCAGTCTACTTGCGGACGACCTTAACGATGGCGTCACCAGCAGCGACGGCAGACTCGGCCTCGACGGTAAGCTCGACGTCGGCGAACTCGGCGGTGTTGGACACAGCCACGACGACGCAGTCCTTGTAGCCGGCAGCAGCGATCTTGGCGCGGTCGATCTTGAGCAAGGGCTGGCCGGCCTTCACGACATCGTCAGCCTTGACGAAGCCCTCGAAGCCGTCGCCGTTCATGTTGACGGTATCGACACCAACGTGCACCAGAACCTCGATGCCGCTATCGGACTGCAGGCCCACGGCGTGACCCATGGTGACGGTCACCTTGCCGTCGCAGGGAGCGTAGCCCAGATCGTCCTCGGGCCACACGGCGCAGCCCTTGCCCAGGACCTCACCACCAAAGACGGGATCGGGCACGTCGGCCATCTTGATGACCTTGCCCTTGACGGGCGAGCACAGCACGTCGGCGCCGGCAGAAGCAGAGATGGAAGCGGGAGCTGCAGCAGCGGCAGGCTCAGCCTTCTTCTTAAACATGTCAAACAGACCCATACGTTTTCTCCTCTTGATTAAGCGCAACGTTATGCGCATGCCTATGGTGATTATAGTGCCAAATGGTTCAAATACTAAGGTGGGGACTCGAATCGCGAGCCCTTTCAAGCCCTTCCCAAAACCTTTTCCCCAGTGGCACTCATATTGTCGATTAATCCAGGCCCTCAGCGCCGTTGGACTTGATGATCTTCTGATATGCGAAGAAGCTGTCCTTGCGGCGACGCTTGTAGGTGCCGGTGCCGTCGTCGTACTTATCGACATGGATAAAGCCGTAGCGCTTGCGCATCTCGCCGGTGCCAGCGGAAACCAGGTCGATGGGACCCCACCAGGTGTAGGCAATCAGGTCAACGCCGTCGGCAATGGCCTCGCCCATGGCCTTGATGTGGCTGCGCAAGTAGGCGATGCGATACGGGTCATGGATGGAGCCGTCCTCCTCGACCTCGTCGTAAGCGCCCATGCCGTTCTCGACCACCATCAGCGGAATCTCGTAGCGAGCATAGATCTCGTTAAGGGCGATGCGCAGGCCCAGCGGATCGATCTGCCAACCCCAGTCGGTGGACTCCAGATAGGGATTCTTGCCGCCGAAGGTCATGTTGCCCTCGGTCATCTCGTGATCCTTGTGGGTGCCCACGGTGCCGGACATGTAGTAGCTAAAGGAGTAGAAGTCGACCTTGCCGTCGGCGATATCCTGCAGGTCGCCGTCCTCCATCACAAGCTCAACATCGTTCTCGGCCCAGAAGCGCTTGGCATAGAACGGGTACTTTCCGCGCACCTGCACGTCGGAGCAGTACCAGTTCATGGCGTTCATCTCCTGCTGCGTAGCAAACACGTCGGCCGGATCGCACGTGGCGGCATAGGAGAGGATGAAGCAATCCATGTTGCCCATCTTGAACTGCGGGTAATGCTCGTGGGCATAGCGCACGACGCGGCCGCTGGCGACAAACTGGTGATGCAGCGCCTGCATGCGGGCCTGCGGCGTGGTGTGGACCGCCGAAGCCGGGCCCTCAAAGCCCTGAATCATGCTGGTCTCAAAGAGGTTGCCCATGTCCTGAGTGCCGCAGTTGATCTCGTTGAAGGTGAGCCAGAACTTGACCTTGTCCTGGTAACGGTCGAAGACGGTTTGGCAATACTTCTCAAAGAAGCCGATGAGCTCGCGGCTCGCCCAGCCGTTGTACTTCTCGACCAGGTGATAGGGCATCTCGTAGTGCGAGAGGGTCACGAGCGGCTCGATGTTGTGGGCGCGCAAGCAGTCGAAGACGCGGTCGTAGAAGGCGAGGCCGGCCTCGTTGGGCTCAGCATCGTCGCCGTTGGGGAAGATGCGGCTCCAAGAGATGGACATGCGGAACATGTTGAAACCCATCTCGGCGAACAGCGCGATGTCCTCCTCGTAGTGATGGTAGAAATCGATACCGTCATGGTTGGGGTAGAAACGATCGGGGTCGATGTCGATCGTGATCTGGCGCGGCTCCTTGTAGCTGCCGCCCAGGAAGTGGTCGTCGACGGAAGGACCGCGGCCGTCCACGTTCCAAGCGCCCTCAAACTGGTTGGCGGCGGTGGCGCCACCCCAATAGAAGCCCTCGGGGAACTTGATGTTTGCCATGAGCATCTCCTTTGCATCGCGGGTCGATAAGCCGAGTATCGCCTGCGCACGGGACGGGCGGAAGCGGGCGCGCCAAACCCGACACTTCTTTTCGCGCCCACGGACCGACGCCGCCCCGTCCCTGATACTTCCTGATACCGACCGAAACGTGCCAAAATAAACCTGTCCCTTTTTGGCAGGTTTGTTGAGTGTGGGAGTTCGCATGGATATCAAACGCAAGATTTCCGAGGCACAGGGCCTTACCCCTACCGAGCAACAGCTCGGCATTGCAGCCCTTGCCATCGGCGAGGACATCCGCGGGCTTTCTATTAAGGAATTTGCCGCACGCACCAACGTTTCGGTCGCGAGTGTGCACCGTTTTTGCAAAAAGCTCGGCCTCGAGGGATTCAAAGACCTCAAGGTCGAGCTTATTCGCTTGGCAACCGAGGCGGGCAACCGGCGCGACGTGGACATCAACTTTCCCTTTGATGCTACGTCCAGCCCCGCGCAGGTTATGGAGCGCATGGAGGGGCTCTACCAGACCACGCTGGCCGAAACGCAGGAGCTGCTCGACCCCACGCAGCTTGACCACGCCGCCAAGCTCATTGCGAACGCCCGACAGGTCGACATCTACACGGGCTCGCACAACCTCTATCCAGCGGGAATGTTCCGCGACCGCCTGCTCTCCGCCGGTAAAAGCGCGACGTGCCACGACGGTGTCGAGGCCCAGGTGCGAACGGCGCTCGCCTCGGGCCCCGACCATGCGGCAATCGTCATCTCCTACAGCGGCCTTGCCCCCAACCTCAAGGACATCTTGCCGATCCTCAGCAGTCGACATGTCCCGGTCATCGTCATCGGCACGCCTTATTGCGCGCGCATTCACCCTGGCTTTGCCGCCTACCTTACGGTGAGTGACCACGAGAGCATGACGCATCGCATCACGCAGTTCGCCAGCCATATCGCCGTGCAATACGTGCTCGATTCGCTCTACAGCAGCTACTTCGCCAAAGACTACGCCCACTGCTCCGAATTCCTGGAGTGCTCGTTCCCCTACACCCGCCTCCCGGGGCTTAAGTAGCGACGAGCGTGGTTCTCGGACGCTTATCTAACGAGAGCAAGTAGTCATTTAAGAACGTCCCCAATGACTACCCATCCGGAGCAAGGCAACACCGCAGGTAGAGGACGGACAGCGAGCGCCGCCCAGGGCGAACAAGTTGGCATGAAAAAGGCGAGGCATTGACCCTCTGGTCATGCCTCGCCTTTTGAATGACAAATTGTCGCCCTGGGCGGCGCGCAGCGTCGGCCGGTTACGGCGTTTGGCAAAACGCCGTAACTAACGAGCTCCGTACTGCTCGTAGTAAGCGTCGATGGCGGCCTTGAGCTCGTCGTCGATGACGACCTTACCGTCAATCTCGTGGTTGTAGAGGGTCTCGACGACCTCGGCCATGGAGACGATGCTCGCGACGGGGAAACCGTACTTGGCCTCGATCTCCTTCTGCGCGGTGGTCACGCCACCCTTGCCGACCTCCATGCGGT
>JAEZNV010000043.1 GCA_023441725.1 Actinomycetes bacterium
CAAAAAACGCCTGCGCACTCGATGGATTCGGATGCCCGACAGAGGCTCCTTATGGCTGCTTCCTTCCGGACCTGACCAGATTCGGAACATGTCGTCATCCGAACCCATCGAACGCGCTAGGCGCTCGATATATCTTACCCGCTCCCGCCCGATGGGGCAAGGTAGCTAATTTGGGACGAGGCTAATTTGACTACTCGGGCAATCAGATCGACAAGTAGTCAAATAAGCCCCGTCCCAAAAAGACTGGTCCGCTGCCGTGCCACAAAAGGGGCCTATCTACTACGTTTAAGCCGCGGGGGTCAACCATAGCCGGCTTTTTCAAAAATCGGCAAGCCGTCTACCTGCTGTTTTGTTTTCGCATATTCCGGGATGGTCGAGGGTGCTCGGCTAAACGTAGTAGATGGCCGCATTTCATGGCGGACGGTCCGGCCCAAGGCCCAAGGCGGCCAGCCTCGGATAACCATTCTCGATGTTGCGGTGGAATAGTTCCTACTTTTGCTGTCTGGGCCGCCAAACAGGAACTATTTCACCGCAACTTATCGAGGGGATGGGTTTTAGAGGCGGGCGAGGTCGTAGGATCGAGCGGCCGCTTCGCCGGCACAGATGAGGTTGGTTGTGGCTTCTTGCGGATCGATTGCCTGCTCCAGGTCCATGGGCCTGCGGCAGATCGGCAAAACCAGGTCGACGCCCTGCCCATACACCGCATCCAGGTTGTCGGCACGACCGCCCACGACGGCAACAACCGGCTTGCCATAGCGCTTCGCGCGACGGGCCACGCCCACCGGCGCCTTGCCGGCAGCAGACTGCTCGTCCATGTTGCCCTCGCCCGTTATGACCAGGTCGACATCGCGCACGCGCTCGTCAAACCCCACGAGGTCGAGCACCGTCTCCACGCCCGAGCATAGCTCCGCGCCGAGTGCCAACAGCGCTGCTCCCAGGCCGCCGGCGGCACCTGCGCCGGGCACGCCGAGCACCGAGCCAAATGTCCGTGCGCCCTCGGGTGTGCGCAACAACCCCTGAGCCCGTGCCTCGGCAATCGCCGTATCGAGCAGGCGACCGTAGCCGACCATCCAGCTGTCGTACCCGCGCAGCACCTCGGCATCACCCGTCGGCAAACCCTTCTGCCCACCAAACACCGCCAGTGCGCCTCGACGCCCCACGAGCGGATTCTCGACATCGGACAGCACGACGATGCGTGCGCCATTCAGCGCCCGAAGCGCCGGTGCCAAATCGATACTCGCCACGTGTTCAAGGCCCGCGAGCCCCGGCGCGATATCGCAGCCACGATCATCGACAAGACGCGCGCCCAGCGCTTGCAGCATGCCGGCGCCGCCGTCGTTGGTGGCGCTGCCGCCCAGTCCTATATATAGAGTCCTCGCCCCCGCGCGAACCGCACGGAGCATCAGCTCACCCACGCCATAGGTTGTGGCCGCCAACGCCGCAGGCTCTGTGCAAGGCGAATACCCAATACCCGCCGCCTCGGCCATCTCAATTACAGCAGATTCGCGCTCGCCGTCCACCAGCATCCGGGCAGCCACGCGGTCGCCCAAGGGGCCTGCGACTTCACATGCCACGACCTCACCGCCGCACGTGGCAACGGCATCGAGCGTTCCCTCGCCGCCATCCGCCAGCGGCAGCGCGCTTACCTGGGCATCGGGCCAAACGCGGCGTACGCCTTCGGCAACCGCCGCCTCCGCCTGCGCGCTCGAAACGCTGCCCTTAAAGGAGTCAATCGCCAGCAGCACACGGCGGGGTCGGCGGCACGCGGCACCAAAATCGACCGCCTCAACGGCAGTATCTTCGACACACGCGAGCGCCTCGGCATGAGCGGCATGTGCCTCAAGATCGGCCCCACAACCGCAGCCAGCACCATCGGCGCCACGCAGCCCACTAAAATAGCCGCTCAACACCTCGCGGCACTCGTCTGCCAGCACGCCGGCGGTCACATTAAACCGATGATTCAGGCGCAAATCGGCATTGAGGTCGTATAGCGACCCCAGAGCGCCCGCTTTAGCATCGGCCGCGCCGTACACGCAGCGCCCCACGCGCGCGTTCACCATAAGCCCCGCGCACATGCAGCAGGGCTCAAGCGTCACGTAGACCGTACAATCGGAAAGGCGCCAACGACCGAGCGACTGCGCGGCGGCGCATAGGGCCGCAAACTCTGCATGTGCCGAAGGGTCCTGGTCGAGTTCGCGGCGATTATGCGCCCTCGCGACGATCTCACCCGCGCGCACCACTACGGCACCGATCGGTACCTCGCCCACCGCAGCGGCTGCGCGCGCCTCCGTCAGCGCCTCGCACATGAACTTCTCATCGATTCCGGTGCTCGTCATCGTTCGCCTCCCCTGTTGCAAATCCAAAACGATGCTATCATTACGACTCACGGAGAGATGGCAGAGCGGTTGAATGCGGCGGTCTTGAAAACCGTTGAGCGCGAAAGCGTTCCGGGGGTTCGAATCCCCCTCTCTCCGCCACTTCTAGTGACCCACCGGCGTCATGGTCCGCTCGAACAGCGCATCGACCACGTCGGCGATTTCGGATCGGCGCTCTAGCACGTGGCCCGATTCCCACCACATGGTAAAGAGCCGAATAATGCCGCCGGCGACAAACTCAGACGTCGTCTCGAGCGATACGGGCGCGAGCGCGTCCTCGTCAAGCGCACTCATCACGCGCCCGCGTATGGAGCGCGCGATGCGGTCGCAAATCATGCTGGTCAGCATACCCGACATACTGCTCGCCAAAATGTTATCCATGAGCTGCTCATGCGCCAGAATCAGATCCATGGCATCGGCGAACACTTCGTGGCGAAGCGCGCGCACGTCCTCGGCGCCCTCCGCACCATCCGCATCGGCCCGCTTTTGCGGCAGGCCCGACATGAGTTCATCGATGTAGAAGGCAAAGTAATCGTTTTTGTCGCGGAAATGCTTGTAGAACGTCGTCCGACGAATCATAGCGCGGTCACACAGCATGGCAACCGTCACGTCCTCAAACCGATGCTCTTCGAGCAGCTCAGTAAAGGCCTCGAACAGGGCCCGATAGGTTTTCTTGATGCGAAGGTCCATACGCATCGCCCTCCTCAAGGAAAAGACAGCTCTCACTAATCTGTCGCATATCTTACACCTGTATCGCCCGCCCCCTGGCGAATGGCCTCACCTTGGTGGAAACATAACGCTTACCGGAAAGTTCGGTATCGCCAAAGGTTGCGGGTATACTAGTAGCGTTACACCAACGGCAGCCGGCGGAAGACGCCGCGGCCATTCGAAACGGAGACACCATGATTCCCGTCATCATCGGTATCGTTGTTGTCGTTGTGATTGTCTGCGCCACCGCCGGCATCTACAACAACATGGTCACCAAGCGCAATCGCATTGATAACGCCTGGCAGAACATCGACACGCAGCTGCAGCGCCGCAACGACCTGATCCCTAACCTGGTCGAGACCGTCAAGGGCTACGCCAAGCACGAGCAGGACACGCTTGCCGCCGTGGTCAACGCGCGCAACGCTGCCGTGAGCGCCACCACGCCCGAAGCTAAGATGGAAGCCGACAACGTGCTGACCGGCGCCCTGCGCCAGCTCTTCGCCGTGGCCGAGGCTTACCCCGATCTTAAGGCGAACACCAACTTTACGCATCTCCAAGCCACGCTCGAAGACACCGAGAACAAGGTGAGCTACGCACGCCAGAGCTACAACGACTGCGTGCTTAGCTACAACAACGCCATCCAGACCTTCCCGGCCGTCATCTTTGCCGGCATCTTCCAATTTAAGGAGCGCCAGGGCTTCGAGGCCGCCGAAGCCGCCCGCCAGGCACCGACCGTCAAGTTCTAACAGATCCGCAGCGTATCCTTAATCGGGTATATGCATAAACCGCCCCGTCAAATGCATATTTCGACGGGGCGGTTTCCTTTGTCGCGAAGGTCCCCCTCAAGGCGCCGTGCATTTTTGGGAGTATTCAGCATAACCAGGAGCTTCGGACGCCACGATAAATGCCAAAGACCGCGAATATCCCCGCAAATCAAACGCTGTCAGCCCATAACCCCGCCCATCATTCGTAGAAAACATCGAGAAATCCCGATTTTTTCGCCCGAGGTCAGTATGCAGGGGCCTTCGATTGCAGAATACTCGCAAAAATGCACGTCGCCATCACCCCCACATGGCGCGAACCAAAATCAAAACCACCCCTAAAAGGGGTGGTTTGCTCTTAGGGTATAACCCTTGGATTTCCGGCACGCGTCTAAAGGCGCCGGCCCTCACGGGGTTCGGGCCGCACTGCAGATTGACCCGTGGCGGG
>JAEZNV010000057.1 GCA_023441725.1 Actinomycetes bacterium
TCTAGTTCCCCCTCGTAGTCGTTTGAACGTTCGGGATACTTTAGCACAGTGGAGCGCCAGGCGCGACCGCATCACGGTAAAACTCGACTGCGCCGCTATGATTTACAGGATGGTTACATGGGGGAGGCTACTTGAGTAGTTTGAATCTACTCAAAGGGTTCTTTCGATGGTCCTCGATTGCCAGGATGCTGATGTTTCGCTGCTCAACATCCACGTGGTAGTACACGCCGTAGTGCGCGCAAAAGAAGACCCTGCAGTCAATGGGCGGAAAGGCCGCCTGATAGTAGGGGTCGTATTCTTCGCCAAAATAAGGATGCTCGGCTAGAAAGTCGATGAGGTTGCCGATTCTGGCGTAGACTCGCTTCGAAGGAATCTCGGCATAGGCATAGAGTGCCTCGTCAGTCATGACAACATCAAAAGGCTCATCAAGTTCGTCGAGCTCTGAGTAGAACTCGACGTCTGCGTTATCCAATTTCATGGCGAGCTGCCCTGATGCGATCTGCATCTGCCTTGGCCTGTTTCCAAGGTCGCACACGACCGTTTACTAAGTCGTCGTAGCCACGCGTGATGGCTCGCTGGATGCGTTCTTCGCGCTCCTGAATGGCGGTTAGTGCGCGCGTCTGCTCGTCATAGGCCTCGGCATCCATGACGACAAGCGATGCCGACCCGTTTTTGGTTAGGTAGACGGGCTCTTTGGTTTGGTGGCAGCTATCTGCTATGGAACCAAAGTTGCGTTGCAGATCGGAAATAGGCTTTACGACAGGCATATGAAACTCCTTACATGGAATCATATGTATAGTTTTATGTTGATTATAGCGTAAAGACAAATGAGGACATGAGCGAGCAGTCTTGCTTGTCCCATCTGGTGGCAGAAAGACGCGTGAGGCGTGCGGCGTGACCGCGCGACAGGTCTATTTTAATTGCCTTGGAGCCAAGGAAAATAATAGGGCCTTCAAGCGTGCGAGATCGCCGTTCACCGATTAAAACTACCGCTCATCTGCATATGCACAGTTGATTTGTTGCACAACAAAATGTTGCTAAACAAAAACGCACGCAAGTGGCGTATCAAGTAATCATTGGCATAGTTCTTCCTTATTTCCAATGCGGCCAATAGGTTGTTTGGGGAATCTTGGGGGTCGTTTCTGTATGAATAAAAATGCTACGAGCGCTGCAAATGATTCGATGGACGTTGTCGCGTACTACGAGTCACTTATTTTAGATGCGGTCGCGCAGGCCGATGCTCCGCTTCACGAAGCCCTGGTACGCTCGAGCGTGTATCGCACCATTAATGACTCATATGAGCGCGCGCTAGCCCAACTAGTTATACATGGCGAACTTCTATGTGCCAACGGCGAGTACAGCCTGGCGCCTGATGCGGCCGCGGAGGCGGGCCCGGTGTCTTCGGATTTCGCCGAGCCCAACGCTGTCGAGCTTGAAGCCGTTGATAGCGAAGATGTTGACGATGCTGCTGTTGACGGCGAGGCCGGTGAGCCTGAAGCAATTGACAATGCCATCGTTGATGACGAGGACACCGAGTCCGAAGAAGCTGTGCTTGAGGCCGCCGAAGGCGACACGCTTGAGGCTGCCGAGGATACTGGCGAGCTAGAGGATTCCGAACACGTTCAGCCTGAAGCGGATGAAGTCGCAGAAATTGAATCCGTCGATGTGGATGTGCCTGAGCCGATGGACGCTCAGCCCGAGTTCGCGGAGCCTGCCGCCCCCGAGCCCCCTGCGCCTATGGCTTGCGGTCCCATTTCGCTGCGTGCGGATTCGACCCTTGTGCAACTGAAGGTTAATGAACGTAGCTGGCCCATCCCCGTTGCCGTGGGCGTTTCGTATGACAAGAAGCCGGCCGACGGTCTGTCCCTCATGGGATATGAGCCGGCAGCTGAGGCCGTGGCGGTGGCCGGTCCGCAAGAGCCAGTGCAGGCAGAGCAAGGGGAGTCCATCCAGCCCGGCCGCCCCGAGCTTACGCTGTCTTCCGAGCCACAACAGCTGTTCATTTCCTTCTCCGAAAGTATTGAGACCGCGAAGGCCGTTACTGAGCCCGAACCGGTCGCCGAACCTGCACCTGTCGCCGAACCTGAGCAGCCCGCGCTTGCGCTCGAGTGTGAACCCGAGCCTGCAAACGAACTCGCGTCCATTGAAGAGCCTGAGCCCGAGCCTGAGGCCATGCCCGCATCCGCGCTGAAGCCCTCTGAGGCTGCCATCAACAAGCTCGAGCGCCCCAAGTACCTGAGCGGTTGGGACGACCCGCGCTGTGTTTTTGATACCGAGACCCAGGTTGCCTTCCTCGACAAGCATGACATTCACGATGTGTTTTGCCTTGTGCGCAAGCTAGGCAAGGCTGAGGACGAGACCTTGCGCATTGCTTTCGAAAAGCATCTTACCGCCTATGCTTTGCCGCTATCTCCGCAGTATCGGGCGCAGGCGCCAGAGCTCGGCAGGCTCTCGGGCAATGCGAAGCTGGCGTTTGACATTTATGGTAATCTGCGCAGCATTGGGCGTGATTACCGTGCATTCGCCAACATCAAAGGACCGATTAGCGAAACGCTCAGCACGGTGTATACGAGTGGCGGCGCGCCGCTTTCGCTGTGGAACCTTTCGATTACTCCGGCGATTCAGCGTAAATTAAAATGGACCCTTAAAATCTACGACCTGCCTACGCTGCTCACCTACAATGCTACGGCGTTACGGAGAAGCGGCCTCACCTCTTCTGAGGTTGGTTCGATTATCGATGCTCTAAATGAGTGGCCATCGGGTCGTTTGCAGCTGGGAAAAACCAAAGACGAAATGGAGCTTGCCCGTCTGGCTGCAATAGGGGGCTGGTATCCGGTTGCTAACACGCCGCTCGAGCGCGTCGAGGCTGTTAACCGTCTTGTCAGGGATACCATTAACCGTCTGCAGCGCGAAGGCCTTGCCGTAAACGAGCCTTCGTTCCGTCTACTCTTTTGTACCAGGCTGGCGGGTAGGCTTGCGACGGGTGCTAACGAAGATGACGCCGTCAATTCGGCGCTCGTGAGTCTTAAAAGTGAATATCCCGCCTTTAGTGCAGCGGTAAAAACGTTTGAGCGCCTGAACTTTGAACTGCCTCAGGATCATGAAGATATTGAGGCCAGTGATACGGAATCTACCTGCGAAAATGCCAATTCGGCTGACGACGTTATTGCGTCTGTCGATGAGGTTCAACCGGGCGGCGAGGTGGATGCTCAGACGGAAGCGCTTGAAGCGCAGTCCGCTCACGAGTCTGAGCAGCCGTCGGTGCAAGATCTTACGCTGGAACAGGCGCTTAGGCTTGCCATCGGCCAGGACATTGCAAAGTTCAACAGGTGGTTTGCGGACCTCGCATACCAGGACCGCATCCTGATGGGATATATGCTCATCGATGACAAGCCGGCTCGCTGGATGGATAACCTTGGCAAGTCTGCTTGGAAAATCCGCGAGCGTTACGATGCCCTTATGGCGGGGCGTCCAACGTTTGACATCGATGCCTTTGGTCCGCTCTTCCATGTGTATAAGCTGACCGCCGAGGAGTTTTACGGCCTAACGCAAACCGCGCAGCCTGCCTATTTGTATATGAAGCGCGTATACGGACAGGGCACCATCCCACTTAAATATGCACAGGTCGATAAGGACCTTGCGCCGTCTGTTTGCGATGTGGTTCGCGCGTACTTTGCGAGCATGGAAACCGAAAACGCTGACGAGCTGGCTGAGGAGAAGCCCGCGCCGGTGGAGCAGGCTATCGCGCCGACACCCGAGCCCGAGCCTGCGACCGAGCCCGCGCCAGACCAGGTGCCTGACCCTGCCGCTCCGGAGCCAACTACCGCCCCGGCCCCACAACAGTCGGCAAAGCCCTTTACCAGCAAAATCGAAGACCTCACCGGCAAAGGCCCCATGTCTATCGAGGCGTGGCTGGCGCTGCTGCCCGCCGACGATGCCGACCTGCTGCGCTGGGTCTTTAGCGACAAGCCCCTTATGGATTACCCTCGCAAGCCGGCTGGACTCGGTCCTCTGCGTCGACGTCGTGATGACCTGATCAGCAGCCGTCCGCAATTGGACGAGGATCAATTTAGTTCGTTTTACACGTGTTACGACCTTACCGTGGAGACGTTTTGCGAGATAACGCAGGCGTCTCCGATGGCCTTTGGCTATCTGAAGGCCATTAAAGTCTCGAACAGGTTTAGTCTTCGCCGCGCCGCCAATGATCCGACATTGCCGCAGGAGTGGCGTGATAGGATAGCGCGGCTGTACCGCCGTCCTGCTGCGGATACGCTTCGAGCGCCTGTAAACATCGAAAAGGACAACGCCTCTCAGCTCGAGAAGATTGCGCGTAAAAAGCTGGGCAGCTTCTCCACTCGCTGCGCCGCGCTGCGTGCCTTTGCCGAGACCGGAGCTGTTGAGGAATATCACACGCTCAAAGACATCCGCATCAAGTACCAGCGGTTTTTGAATGATAACAAGTGCGGCTTTAAACAGATGTTGGTGATGCCTTCCGAAGACACCAAGTGCCTTAACGAATTACGCGGCACCGGAAGTTTTTTGGTGGCGCGTGGCAACAAGATACGCTCCTACAAGATTGACAACCGCCTTACGTCCGAGTTGCGTCAGATCTTGACGCTCGCCGTGGGGCGCAATATCGAGTGCGGCGCGGGTCTTATCCTGCGCGAGAACAAGGAGTTGTGCGACCTATACGACGTGCGTGATGACGAGGAGCTCTACGAGATTATCCGCACGTACGTGCGCCCGGATACGGTGCACGGTTTGCGGACGGTTGTGTCCCCCGTGATACGCTTGGGCGAGACGGATCGCAAGCGTCAGATGCTCGATGTGCTGCGCGACGCGGGCACCGAGCTGTCGCGCGAGGAGTTTGCCCAGCGCTACGCGGACAAGTACTGCATAGACACGAAGACGGTTCGCAGCAACTACCTGCGCGACATGAATGCATATCTGCGCAACGATCGCTACTCGTATGTCGATGTCGACCTTTCTGCCGAGCAGCAACAATTCATCAAGGACATGGTGACCGAAGACTACGTATCGCTGCCGTACGTCAGGGCGAGCTTTATTGCTAAGTTTGGCTCCACGTCAGGTCGTCTCATTAACGATCAGACGCTCGCGCCCCTGGGCTTGGAGGTCTCGAGGGACCTGATCGTTAAAAAGGGCGTTGACCTGAGGAAATCGTTTGAAAATCTGCTTATGTCGCGCGATAGCTTTGCCTATGGAGCGCCGGGGTTTGGTGATGAAGTCATTAACCACCAGGACTTTAGGCTGGCAATAGCTCAGCTGCTACGCAACTTCACCTTTATCGAGTGTAATCACGGTTCATTTATTTCGCTCAAGCACCTAGAGGAGTCGGTGGGAATTCGACGTATAGACCTAAGCTCATATGCATATGCCGTTTCTGGTCGTACGGAGTCGGGCGTGCCATTTACAGTGGCAAGCCTGCGCAAACAGGGCTTTGAGCACAAGCTCGATGCTGTGGCAGAGGTGTGTGGCTTTGACGATGCGTTTTTCGACTCGATTGTAGTGTACGGGCTGCCGCAAGAACAGATTAGGCGCACCCGCTTTGGCGGCACCTATATGTTCTGCCGAAAGGAAGGGAGTTTCTCCATTGCCGATGCGGTCGAATATGTCGCCAAGCAAAAGGGCCCCATTGAGATGGGCGACCTTATCGATGCGTTCCAGGACGATTACGGCGTGGTCGTTACCGCTTACGACATCAACAGGGCGGTCAAGGACAAAGACCTGTTCTACAACGAGGACCTTGACATGGTCATGCCCAACAAGGAAGCGAATGCAGCTTACCTGAGCGAGCTGTATATCAATAACAACCAATAGGAGGAGTCAACATGAACCTGCTCGAGATGATCGGCGACGGCGTCAACATTAAGCCGACCGGTGCCAACCACAAGATCGTGATCGACGGCAAGCCCGAGATGTATCCCGTTTACAGCATTAAGCTCGAGTTCCTGCGCTACAACGTGCAAAACGACCGTATCGCCTCCTGGATCAGCCGCTACAAGGCCGAGCATGGCGAGGGCGCGTTTAACGAGCTGGATGTTGCCGCCTGCAATGACATCATCGAGGGCTTTATCGTCGACAGCAACAAGGATGCCATCGAAAAGACGCAGCGTAGCATTGCCCTGCGTTCGCAAGAGCGTCCCGGCGTGGTGCTGGCCGACGGCCTGATTGTCGACGGCAACCGTCGCTTTACCTGCCTGCGTCGTCTTGCCGCCGAAAACCCAAGTTTTGGCTGGTTTGAGGCTGTTATTCTTCCCGAGAGCCTGGGTAACGATTCCAAGAAGATCAAGATGCTGGAGCTTTCGATTCAGCATGGCGAGGAAGAGAAGGTTGGCTACGATCCCGTCGACCGCCTGGTGGGTATCTACAACGACATCATCAGCTCCAACTTGCTCTCGAAGGAGGAATACGCCCAGTGCATTGGCGTTGAGCCCAAGGAGCTCGAGAAGGAGATTGTAAAAGCCCGCTATATGAACGAATTCCTGGAGTTTGCCAACGCCAAGGACCAGTTCCACCTGGCGCGCGAGCTCAAGGTTGCCGGCGTTATCAACGACCTGCAGGGCGTGCTAAAAAAGTGCAAGAGCGACGATCAGGAAGAGGACGTCAAGAACATCGTCTTTGCCAACATGATTGCCGAACCGCAGGGCGACATTGTGCGCTTTGTCCGCAAGATGAAGCCGATTCTGGAAGGCCCCGATGCGGACCGCTTTATCGAGCGCGAAAACGAGCTGGCCTTTGAGGTTGCCGAGCGCCTGAAGAACAAAGAGGTCGTGACCTCGACCGACATCGCCGAGATTCGCGACGATGTTCAGCTGGCGACGACCTTCCGTGAGGTTATGGAGTCGGCCGAGAACACCACCAAGATGAACAAGGCCCTCAAGTCGCCTTCGCTTTCGATTATCCGCGCCATCAAGGACCTCGATCAGGTGGAGGAGTCCACCTTTGGTCTGCTGCCTGCGGACGAGATCGCCAATATCGCTGCCGAGGTTGCCAAACTCGAGGCCAGAGTGCATATGATCAAGGATAAGATTGCGTACAAGATGGGCGAGGAAGCCTAAATGAAACTTCGCCTCTCGTATAGCGACGGCATCTCCGTCGTGCCGCTTGACATGACGGTTGAGCAGCTGCGCCGCGAGCCGGTCTGGAAGATCCGGCTTTCGACGCTGCGCCGCTATGCGCCGAGCTATCGAGAGGCGGACGTGCTCTTTTCTCTGGGGATTGACGATCCAGGCGCCAAGCGCGTTGTTGAGCTGCTGCAGCAGGCGGCAAAATTTGGCGTGGATTGCGAAATTGACCCCGACTTATTGCGAGGCCTTACGGCGCGCGAGGACTATCTGCGCGAGAAGGCGCGCGTGGGCCTGCTGATTAAGGCGCACGACGCGTCGGTGGCCGATCGCTTCGATGAGTTTTGCCAGGCAGAAGATGCCCTGATGGAACGCCCACTTAAGGACCGCCAACTGTGGGACGCGTTCTTTATGAGCGCCATGGGCCGCAGCGCCAACTTTTCCGTTCCCGGTTCGGGCAAGACGGCTTCGGTCCTGGGCACGTTTGCGTACCTGCGCGAGCGCGACCTGGTCGACCGCATCATCGTGCTTTCGCCCAAAAACGCCTTTGGCTCGTGGCGCGACGAATGGGCAGCGTGCTTTGGCGCCGCTCGTCCGCTGCGTTCGCTGTGCTTTCACGATCCTGAGTTTCGCGGTCGTTCCACGCGCGACAAGTACAGCACCCTGCTGTTCGACTACAAGCGCTACGACATGATCCTGCTCAACTACGAGTCGGTCGCGCTGGGGGAGGCAGTCGCGCGCATTGCGGCCGATCGCGCCCTGGTGGTGTTTGACGAAGTCCACAAGGTGAAGCGTGTGGGCGGCAAGCGCGCGGCGAGTGCGGTGCAGATTGCCGCGGCGGCGCCGTATTTTATCGCGCTTACCGGTACGCCGATTCCCAATTCGTTTGAGGATCTGTACAACCTGCTCCATTGTTTGTGGCCGCGCGATTACAACTGGTACTTTGGTTTGAGCGCCAATTCGCTCAAGTCGACGAGCGAGGACGACGTTGAGCATATCAACGAGTCCATCGCGCCGTTCTTTTGTCGCACCAACAAGTACCAGCTGGGCGTTCCTCAGGCCAACGAGGACCATTTGTTCGATGTGCCGGTGGAACGCTGGGAGCAGCAACTGTTCCAAAAGGTGCTACGCACGCTTTCGGGCGAGCCGTTCGAGATGATTATTCGCCTGCTGCAGCTTTCGTCCGATCCGCGCATGCTGGCCGAGGACCTGAGTGCCGGCGACTATGCCGACCTGTTTGACGGCGAGGTGCAGACGGGTGCGGGCAAAGCGCTGGAAGGTCTGCAGGTGGATGACCGGCCCACGGCCAAGATGAGCGCTTGCCTGGATTTGGTCGAGTCCCTGGTAGCCCAGGGCAAATCGGTCATCGTATGGTGCATCTTTAAGCGCAGTATTCGCAACGTGGTGCACGAGCTGCACGAGCGTGGCATTACGGCCCGTGCCATTAGCGGTGGCACCGATATGCCCACGCGTGCCCGCGTCATCGATTCGTTTAAGGCGGGGGAGACGAGCGTGCTGGTCACCAACCCGCACACACTGGCCGAGTCGGTCTCGCTCCACAGCGTGTGCCACGACGCCGTCTATTTTGAGTGCAGCTACAACCTGGTGCACTTGCTGCAGTCCAAGGATCGCATTCACCGCTTGGGCCTGTCGCAAGGGCAGTACACGCAGTACCACTATCTGCGCGCTGTGTACGAACGTCATGGTGGGCCGTGGTCTCTCGACCGCAACATCTACGAGCGGCTGCAGCACAAAGAGCAGGTCATGCTCGACTCGATCGACCGTGGCACGCTGGAGCCCGGCTATACCGACGAGCGAGATCTGAAGCTCGTGTTTAAGGGCCTTTTTGATGATGAGGAACAGCGGAACGAGATCAACGGCCACGACGCCGTGGGCGATACGCAAGAACGCAAGGAGATGTAAACGATGCAGAAAGCCTTTCCCATCTTTGCCATGGAGCTGTTTTGTGACGGCTGGCTGTTTTTGGAGCATTCTGATGTTACCTGGGACGGGTCGTCGCATGCTCTTAAGCGCGTTCGTATCAACGCGGACAAAAGCGTATGGCTCCTGAGCCATACGCGCGATCATTTTAATGATGTTCCGAGCAACATCGATTTGTGCCAGGACGTCGGCACCACGCTCGTGGAGCTCGAGAAACATACTGAGTTGGTTGTTCCCCGCGACGATGTTTCGCCCCGCCTGCAGTTGCTCTTTGAAGGCGACCTGACGCTCATCACGCTGGTGCAGCTCATGTGCGTGGGCGACTGGCTTTCGGTGCGTCAAGGCAATGAGGGCGAGATCCACGTTACCTACGACGAGCGTCTGGCTCAGCAGATTTCTGGGTTCGGCCTGTTTATGGCGAGCTTTGTCGAGTCGCTTTGCTCGCAGAGCACTATGTTGAGTGACGGATCGGTTGCCACGGTGTTCGAGGCAAGGCCGGCAACGGAGCCGGGCATATGCGCGTTTTTGGAGATGGGTGATGCGGTTTCCGCGGAGTCCGAACCCGAGAATGCACTCGACGTTGATCAGGAGCCCGAGCCCGCGCTCGAGACGGCGTCTGAGCCCGAGGAATCTCCTGATTCAGAGCCCGAGTCCGAGCCAGAGTCTGAGCCCGTGCAAACGTCAGGGCCTGCACCGGAGCCTGCTTCCGAGCCCTCTGCAAAGGAGCAGGAAAAGCTGCGCATCGCTCGAAAGGTTAAGGAAGCGCGAGACAAGATGGAAGAGCTTGACAAGGCACGCGTCGCTTTGCTCAACCAGCTGCTTGTCTTGCGCCATAAACATGAGCAGCTTTCCGATCAACGTGGTTGGAATACGATAGTCGAGATGGGAGAAATCGGCAGGCAGATCGATGCGCTGAGCGGCAAAGTCGACCAGCTCGATAAACAGTTAAGCGACGCGCGCCTTGCCTACGCCGAGACTCGCGCAGCGTCGCTGCAAGCGCTTAAGGGGTTAAGGGAGTAAGTGGTTCTGGTCCTTAGGTCGATAAGCCAGAGGTGCTCTGAGCGCATCGGAGATGCCGTTCTCCTTCGCATCGAGCCTGGATACCAGCCGCCCCTGCATCCCCTGTGCCGCCGCGTTATACTGCTATAAACGCATTTGTATTGCATTTCGAGTGATGGGAGTGCAGATGCCTGACAGCTACAAGGAGCTCATCAAGAGCAACGCCGACGAAACTGAGATCAGAAGCTTCCTGGTGGACGGCGACCAGGTTTCCGTGACCCTTCGCATCCCCGATACCCTGCGCGACGCTGCGAAGGAAGAGGCGGCCCTGCGGGGCATGAGCTTCTCCGCCTTCGTGCGCACGTGCATGATTGAAGAGCTCGCGAAGAAGGGGGCGTGAGCATGATCCGGGTCAAGACTCTCACCGTCCAGCTCATAGGCGCGCAGCCGGACCGCATCCGCATCTGCCGCATCGACGGCGAGTCGCTTGTGACCGTCGTCGTTCCGAGGGAAGACCTCGCCGAGGCGAAGTCGCTGCCGAACATCCCGCAGCGCGGCGTCTACTACCTGCTCGACGAGGACCACGGCAACGTGAGCCGCGTCTACGCGGGGCAGACGACCCAGGGCATCGCCCGGCTCGACGCGCACAAGGCGAAAAAGGAGTTCTGGAACAAGGCCGTTATGTTCCTCGATGACGACCAGAACATCAGCAGGGATGCACTGGACGTTCTCGAGGCGAAGGCCATCGACTACGTGCGTACCCACGGCTCGTACGAGACCGACAACTCGGCGACGCCCAAGCCCTACATCGACCCGTACAAGGAAGAGGCCGTCGAACGCCTGCACGATAGGATCCTCTTCAGGATGGCAGCTCTGGGGTACGACCTCGATAGGGTCGACCAGGGTCCGGCTGGTGCGCCGGCGGTCTTCCACACGAAGAAGAACGGCATACGCGGGGCGGGACGCTACGACAAGGCCACCGGGCACTTCACCGTGCTCGCTGGCTCGAAAGTGAACCTCTCGAGACCCGTGCTGAAAAACGCGGCCGTCGCGGCCGCGCGCAGGGAGATCTTCGGCGATTCGGGCGGTATCGCAGAGCTCGCCAGAGATCTCGAGTTCCCGACGCCCAGCGCCGCGGCGGTGTTCGTGCTCGGCGGCAGCCAGAACGGCTGGACCGAATGGGTAAGCGACGACGGAGAAACGCTCAACCAAGTCTATAGAAGCGAGGAAAACTAGATGAACAAGCAGCAATTGGCATCAAAGATATGGGAATCCGCCAATAAGATGCGCTCGAAAATCGAGGCAAATGAATACAAGGATTACATCCTGGGCTTCATCTTCTACAAGTTCCTCTCCGAGACCGAAGTCACCCGCCTGAAGGCACGTGATTTCGCCGAGGAGGATTTGCCGAGCCTCGTGGAAGACGACGAAGAAACGGTCGAGTTTGTCAAGGGCGAGTGCGGCTACTTCATCGCCTACGAGAACCTCTTCTCCACCTGGGTCGCCAAAGGCGGCGACTTCGAGATTTCGAACGTTCGCGACGCCCTCTCTGCCTTTAGCCGCAACATCGATCCCGCCCGCAAGCGTGTCTTCGACGGCATCTTCGACACGCTGCAGACCGGTCTCTCCAAACTCGGCACCGACGCACGGAGCCAGTCCAAGGCCGCTCGCGATCTCATCTACCTCATCAAGGACATCCCGATGGACGGTCGCCAGGACTACGACGTGCTCGGCTTCATCTACGAGTACCTCATCAGCAACTTTGCCGCCAACGCCGGTAAGAAAGCCGGCGAGTTCTACACGCCGCACGAGGTGTCCATGCTCATGAGTGAGATAATCTCGTGGCACCTGGCCGGACGCGAGAACATCACCATCTACGACCCCACGAGCGGATCGGGATCGCTGCTCATCAACATCGGCAAGGCCGTGGCGCGCCGCAACGGCGACCCGGACTCCATCAAGTATTATGCACAGGAGCTTAAGGAGAACACCTACAACCTCACACGTATGAATCTGGTCATGCGTGGAATTCTTCCTGACAACATCGTGGCACGCAATGGCGACACACTCGAAGACGACTGGCCCTGGTTCGACACCGTCGAGAACAAGGATGAGACCTACGATCCGCTCTTCGTCGATGCCGTGGTGTCGAATCCGCCTTACTCCCAGAACTGGGATCCGGAAGACAAGGACCTCGACCCGCGCTTCAAGTTCGGTGTGGCGCCCAAGTCCAAGGCAGACTACGCCTTTTTGCTGCACGACCTATACCACCTGCGCCCCGACGGCATCATGTGCATCGTCTTGCCGCACGGCGTGCTGTTCCGCGGCGGCGATGAAGGCACCATCCGAAAAAACTTGGTGGAGTACCGCCATATCCAGGCCATCATAGGTCTTCCTGCCAACATCTTTTTCGGCACGGGCATCCCCACCATCATCATGGTGCTGCGCAAGCAGCGCGAGTCGAGCGACGTCTTGGTGGTGGACGCTTCCAAGCACTTCGTGAAAGAAGGCAAGAACAACAAGCTGCGGGCAAGCGACATCAAGCGTATCGTCGACGCCGTGACAACGAACGCGACCGTCGACAAGTTCAGCCGCCTGGTTCCCATCGACGAGATCCGCGCCAACGACTATAACCTCAACATCCCGCGCTATGTGGACTCGAGCACGGCCGCCGAAAGCTGGGACGTGTATGCCACCATGTTCGGCGGCGTGCCGAAGGCCGAGGTGGACGCGCTCGAGCGCTATTGGAAGGTATGGCCGAGCCTCAAAGGGCAACTCTACCGTGACGCAGGTGGATCGTGTCTTGTGTCCGCGACCGACGACGTTGCGCAAACGGCGAAGGAAAATGCCGATGTCCGTGCCTTTCTGGACGGATACCGTAATGCGATAAGCGATTTACCTGCCACGCTGCGAAGCCGCTTGGTAGACGGCGCCGATGAAGTTGATACCGTGGCCGAGGAAGAGGTCATCGCGGCGCTATTGAAAGACGCACTGGCGGGCACGGCCCTGGTCGACGGCTACGACGCCTACCAGGCGCTCGACGATGCCTGGGTGGGAATCTCCGGCGATTTGGAGGTCATCCAAACCGAGGGGAAAACCGCCGTGCGCAAGGTAGACCCGAACATGGTGGTCAAGAAGAAGAACGGCAAAGACGTCGAGGTACAGGACGGCTGGGCTGGCCACATCCTGCCGTTTGCGCTTGTGCAAGAGCACCTGCTTGCCGAAGACGTCAAGGAGATTACTTCCCGTGATTCCCGTCTAGGCGAGATATCGCAGGAAATAGACGAGATTCTCGAGAGTTTCGATGAGGAGGACAAGGGGTCTTCCGCTGCTGTCAATGACGAAGGTTCGTTTGTGGCGACTGAGCTCAAGAAGGCTGTGAAGGCTATCGGAAAGCACCCCGAAAACGATTTTGAGCAAGGTCTGGTTCGTGCGCAGGCGCTGCTCGATGAGGAGAAAAGCCTCAAGAAGGCAAACAGGGAAGCGAGAGTGGCTCTTGAGGAGACGACCAAGGAAGTCATCGAGGGCCTGACCGATGCCCAGTGCGACGATCTATTGGTTGCCAAGTGGATAGAGCCGTTGCAGACCGAGCTTCTGGCTCTTCCCGAAACCGTTGTGAGCGACTTCATCGCGAAGGTGGCTGTGCTCAACGCCAAATACGCGACAACCTACTCGGACGTGTGCAACCAGATAGATGATGCAGAAAGCCAGCTAGCAGACATGCTGGGCCAGCTTACGGGCAATGAGTACGACATGGCTGGCATCGCCGAGCTGCGCAAGCTGTTGGGCGGTGAGTAGCATGGCAGAGAAACAAAATACCCCGGAAATCCGCTTCGAGGGATTCACTGACCCTTGGGAACAGCGTAAGTTGGGGGAATTTGGTTCTGTTGCCATGTGCAAGCGCATATACAAAGAACAAACTTCGGAGCAGGGTGATGTTCCGTTCTTTAAGATCGGAACTTTTGGTGCGGATCCGGATGCCTTCATCTCTAATGAGCTGTTTGAAGACTTCAAGCGTACCTATCCGTATCCAACCCCGGGTACGTTATTGATATCGGCTGCAGGAAGTATCGGGCGGATTGTTGAATACCAAGGTGAAAAGGCATATTTTCAAGACTCAAACATTGTATGGCTCGAACATGATCACAGATTGAACGATGCATTTCTCAAGCCTTTATACTCGCAAATTGAATGGGGCTTAGAGGGAAGCACGATTAAGCGGCTTTACAACAAGGACTTACTGAGCGCAGAAATCACTATCCCAGACGATAGAGAACAAGAAGTAATTGGCCAATTCTTTGCCAAACTCGATAACCTCATCACCCTTCATCAGCGTAAGTACGACAAGCTGTGCACGGTGAAGAAATCGATGCTCGACAAGATGTTTCCGAAACTCGGCGAGACCGAACCCGAAATCCGCTTCGAGGGTTTCACTGACCCTTGGGAACAGCGTAAGTTGGGAGAGCTATGCACGTTTTCTAAGGGACATGGATACAGCAAAGCTGACATTAGGGATGCCGGCACCCCACTAATCTTATATGGACGCCTGTATACCCAATACGAATCGCGTATCGAGGAAGTAGACACTTTTACCGTTGAGCAGGATGGATCGATTCTTTCAAGGGGCAACGAAGTGATCGTTCCTGCATCCGGTGAGACGGCAGAAGATATCGCCATCGCATCATCCGTGCGCAGGTCAGGAATCATTTTGGGTGGTGATTTGAACGTCGTCACCCCGACAGGCAAGCTCGATCCGGACTACACCGCGCTTGCCATAACGTACAGCAAAGCCCATGACGATTTGGCAAAGCGGGCACAAGGAAAATCGGTCGTACACGTCCATGGTAACGACATCGCTGAAGTTGAGATCTCTTACCCGTCGGAAAGCGAGCAAAAGCGCATATCATCGGTTGTTCTCAATCTCGATTCCCTCATCACCCTTCATCAGCGTAAGCTTGAGCTGTTAAGGAATATCAAGAAATCGCTGTTGGATAGGATGTTCGTTTAATAACTTTCGTGAGTTGCCTCTTGTTTCGAGCCCCAGAACCGCCGATTTCGCTATGTTGAGTTGGCGGTTTTTCGTTCTACTGAGGATAATAATGTTGTGCGCCTTGCCATTAGACTGTCACTGATGAAGGGTGATGAGGTTGTCGATCTCGCTCAACGCCGCGCCTATGGCAGTTTGCTCCGACAAACCAGGAAATCTTACTTGTGTATCTTGCAGTGCGGCCTTTGAAACAGAAATCACCTTGATCCCCTGCATTAAGGGAAGAAGCTGTCTGTGGTATGCATCGGAATTAAGGTAGTGACCCAGGTAACCCGTCCCAAAGGGGGACCGAGGTCGCGCCGGTATCGTATGCAACCCCGAGATAGTTGGCTCTTTGGGTAGCTTCCGCAGTTCAACACACTTGCCAGCCGCTTCGTCTTCTGCTGTGTCGGCGAAAATGACATCACCTTCGCGAAGTATCGACCCAGCAAATTTGGGAAGCACTGTATCGTCAGTAATGAACGGCAAATCGCTTCGTTCGCCATCGAGACAATCACCGAACTTAATAAGAATATCTCCGTAATGAACATTGCGAGCAGTGCCATTCTCGCCATTCAAATCAGCGCGTGAAAGAGTGTTGTTCTTCAAGAACTCGAAGCAGTCTCCCAACTTACGCTGTTCCCAAGAAAGATACTCGTATAAGCCACGGTATTGGCACTTACGCTGATGAAGGGCGATGAGGCTGTCGAGGTTTCCTAGAGAGCGACCTATTTCTAACTGTTCCGTTCTGCTTCGGGGAAAACTGATTTCCGTATCTTCAAGTATTTCTGTATTGATGGAGGCCATCGTGCCGCCAACGGCACGATTGATTATCGAACGTTTAACATCATCCGTGCTCAGTTCGTAATGAAGATAATTAGGACTTATCACCGAGACGGTTGGTCGGGCTCTTAGCACGCGCCCAGAAAACAGCCAGCCGCTTTGAGCTGCGGTTACTTGTGCATTAACGTCAACAGAACCAACACGCGAAAACAGAATATCGCCTTCGATTGCGGAATACTGCTCAAGTCTTGCGCGGTCACTTTCGCTCACCTGAGGTAGGCCAGCTATCTCGTCAGGGAGAAAACCAGATTTGAAATGTTCCGTCGTAACAATGGGAATTCCATCAACTACGTAGTCTTCTGCATGGAGCAGACTTCCGAAAGGTCCTGTTTTAATTGAAGCGACTTCCCCCAACTTACGCTGTTCCCAAGCGGTTATCCAGATTGGACGACTCCATCTTGGGAACAGCGTAAGTTGGGGGGATTATTCTTCGAAAGCAATGAGCGCTCATCATCGATGGAGATCCTATCTGTCAGTGTGGCTAAAGGAATATATCCCGCATCGGAATCGGACAGGGATACAAATCCGGGCGCGAGCCTTGCAAATTACAAAGTGGTTCACAAGGGCGACGTTGTCTACAACAGCATGCGAATGTGGCAGGGCGCTGTTGGGTCAAGTGATTACGATGGTATTGTTAGCCCAGCTTACGTAGTTGCTAGACCTGCCATCGAGCTAGACTCAACATGCTTTGGCTATCTTCTGAAGCGGCCTGAGATGTTATATAAATATCTGTGCGATTCGCAGGGGAACTCGAAAGATACCCAAACTCTGAAATACAACAGATTCGCGGATATCGAAGTCACAATGCCAGCAAATCTCGAAGAGCAACGGGTGATTTCAGCTTGTCTGGGGCGCGTTGACACCCTCATCACCCTTCATCAGCGTGAGCCACGGTTTGCTGATACAGGTTAAATAAGAGTCGAAAGAGCTCTCATGACGATGTCAATGTCCTTGTTCTCGAGCTCTTGGATGACGTGCAGATAGGTTTCCTGGGTGGTGGTCATGCTTGCATGCCCAAGCCTTCGGGATACGCTGGCGATGGAGACGCCTGCGAACAGCAAAAGCGATGCATGTGTATGCCGCAGCCCGTGGACGGATATGGTAGGCACGCCAACATTCTTGCAGTGGCGCGCTAAAACGCTGTTGGCTGTCGAGTTATAGACCTTCCCCTTCGCAAATATGGGCTCGGTCGGCGGAAGGTCTTTGAGCAGTCCAGAAAGTTGCATGATGAGTTGCCAGTCGAGTTGAACCTTCCGCATCGATGAGGCGTTTTTCGTGGGGACGAATCCGCCACCGTTCTTGTAATCCCAGGTCTTGTTCACCGAGAGCGTTTGATGGGCGAAGTCAAAGTCTTCGGGAGTAAGCCCAAGGGCTTCGGAGAAGCGCAGGCCCGTTTTAGCGACTATCAAAATAAGCCAATCCCAACTCGGCCCGCCTGATAAATCAAGGTCGCCGAGCATGGCATGAAGCTCAAACTGGTTGAGATACTTGATCTTTTTCGCCCGCGGCTGTTTCCCTTTGATGATGGCCTTGCGCGTAGGGTCGCGGGGAATGAGCCCCTCGTCAACTGCATCAAGGATCGCCCCCTTAAGCTGATGGTGGAAGTCCATGGTTGTCTGGCGCTCGTGGTGTTCCGCGTAACCATTGATGAGCTGCTGGTACGAGGTCCGGTCGAGATCTTTTATCTTGAGGTCTGGAATCAGCTTGGCAAGCCAAGACTGCGTGAGCCGGTACTTTCCCATGGTGACCTCACGGATGGCCCCTTCTTTGTAGACGCTAATCCATTGCGAGTAGTAGTCGCAGAAAAGAGATTCTCCATTGATACCGATTGGCATTTTTACCCTCTTTCATCATGTGAGTTGGCTCACGCTGATGAAGGGTGATGAGGTTGTCGAGAGACCGCAACGTCATCCCAATTTGCTGCTGTTCCGTTCTAGAAGGAAGCATCAATTGATAATCTGCGTATTCCTGAGCATTGACGCCAGGCTGGCCGGATCGCTGCGAGGTTATGGCAACATACTTCTTGTAGGCATCGGTCAGGGTTGCCTGATAGACGAATTCGGGGACAGCACTTTCTCCGATTCGTGCGCGAATCAGGAATCCAGCAAAGTAGACCGTTCCATCGTATTGCCTGTACAGATAGGTTTTTCCAACACTTGCGCCCGTACGAGCAAAGAGCAAATCGCCTTCCTCCAGTAAATAATCTGCACTCATTGCAAGATCAGCCAACGGAGTTGTAAGATCGCTTTTCAAGAACTCATGTGTTGCGTCGTCAATGTCGGTGATGCGAAGATATTTGTTTTGACCGTCATATTCAGTTGCGGCTGCGTTCAAGCCGTAATCAAATGAAGCCGCAATGCTGCCTAGCTTACGCTGTTCCCAAGTTGAAACGAGGGGGCGCATGGTCGCATGCGTCCCCTCAGATAGACTAACTTTCGATTTCGTCTGTTCAAAAAAGCCGCTCATTCGTCGATGTCGAAGCCGCCTTCTAGGATGAACTTCTTCAACAGCGCCGCCGCACGGGTGTTCACCTTGAACAGGGGAAGCGTTCTGCCTTCCTTCTGCTCAAAGAAGGCCTTGGCGCGCGCCTTGTCCACCGAGTCCTTCAAATCGTCGAAGCGTCCGAACTCGTTAATGTTCGATTCCGTCAGGTCAAGCGCAGCCATGTTGGCAAGAAGCTCGCCGTCTATGCCGAGCGCCTCGACGATTCGCTCGACTTGAGCGTTTTTCGCCTTGCGGGCATAGGACGTAATGTAATCCCTCAACGTCTTGTCGTCTTCCAGGGCGACGTCCCCTCGCTCGACATCGTGGAGGAACAGCTCAGCGAAGCGTTGGTCATCCTGGCTTAGGGACGCGAACGATCGGTGGAGCTCCTCACGCGCGGCGGCAAGGCCCTCGTCATCCTGCTCAAGGCATTTCAGCCACTTCTCGAAGTTCGCGTTCATGTAGTCGCTGTCTATGAGCCCCGTGTCGATCTCGGTTATGTGACCATCGAGCTCGTAGGGCGCTTCGGGCGCGTCGCCAGGCCCGCCCCCTCCTGCGAACAACTCCTTGTACCGCTGCACGAGAATGAGGTAGGTCCGCTCGTCGATAACCGGTTGCACGAAGAAGGACTTGCCCCTCGGCTCGCCTTCCTCCGGCTCCACCTCAAACTCGTAGGTATCCTGCTCCCATGTGAAGCCCTGCACCTTTGCGGCCTCGAGGAACTCGTTGAGCTCAACGAACTCCTTGGCGAACTTGCGCCTGACTTCCTGCGATGCGGGGAGCTTGGAGAGGTCCCCTACGCCAGCTGCTTCGAAGACCATGAGTATCTCCTGAAGGCGCGCGTCCATCAGCGCGATATTCTCCGGTAGTTTCTGGACGAACATGTCGAGCGGGCGGTCTCCCGAATACAGCTTCACTGCCGCTTCGATATACCCCTTCATGGTGTGGGGATGACGGTAATAGCGGATCGTGCCGAAGGGCTTGTCGGGGCCGGACAGGCGATTCGTGCGGCTGAACGCCTGGATGATGCTCTCGTAGTCGATGACCTTGTCGAGGTAGAGCGTGTTTAGCCATTTGGAGTCGAAGCCCGTGAGCATCTGGTCCACGATGAGCAGGTCGATGCGAGAGTCGCGGTTGGAGTCGACGTTGACGTAGGGCTTCTTGTGAGACAGGCGCGCCGAGATGTCCTTCTTCATGGCGGGCCATGTAGGGATGGTGAACTCCTGGCCGTATGCCCTGTTGTAGTCTTCTATGAGCTCGACCAGGGCATCTTCCTTCACCGTAGAGCCGGCGTTGTTGTCAATGCTCGGGTCGAAAAGGGCGGTCACCTTCATCTGTGGGGCGCGTTCCTTGAAGGCTCGGTAATAGTCGATCGCCTCCGGGATGGAGCTCGTCGCCAAGATTGCATGGAACTTGTTGCCGTGGGAGAGCACCGGGAAACGGCGCAGGATGTCCTCTACGACCTTTTCGTGGTGCGGAGTGCCGGGCCAGTATTGGGCGCGGGTGAGGAAATCCTCGATGCCCTTGATGCGGTTGCCGGCGCTGTCGACCATCGGTCCCATGGGGACCTTTGCCGAGTCCATATAGTAGTAGAAGACCTTGCTCTTTCGATCGTCGAAGATGGCTTCAGCTACTGTTGCGGCTTTCGCTTGCTCTAGGGCAACCGCTTCGCGCACGTCGTGGTCATCGAACGTCGTCACCATGTAGGGGTCGAAGCCCAGGACGTTGCCGTCGCGGATGCCGTCTGCGATGCTGTAGCGGTGCAGGCACTCACCGAACACCATGGCGGTGGTGGAGCCCTTCTTCTGGTTCTCGTCGAGAATCGGCGTACCTGTGAAGCCGAAGAACAGCGCGTTGGGGAACGCGCGGCGTATGTCCTGGAGCATCTCGCCGAAGGTGGAGCGGTGACACTCGTCGATGACGAACACGATCCGCTTGGAGGCCAGGCGGTTGAGTTCCGCCTGGGTGATTCTGCCCTCGCCGGCCTTCACGTTGCTCATCTTCTGGATAGAGGTCACGATGAGGCGGTTCTTGGGGTCGTCGCTCGCGAGCTTCGACTTCAGCACCTGCGTGTTCTCGGTCCCCTGCACGTCGTCGGCGTCGTCTGCGAACGCGCGGTACTCGGAGAGCGACTGCGTGCCCAACTCGATGCGGTCCATGAGAAAGATCACCTTGTCGGCGTCGCGCGAGTCAGCTATGAGCTGGGCAGATTTGAAGCTCGTCATGGTCTTGCCGGAGCCGGTGGTATGCCATATGTAACCGCCGGGGCGCCCCGGGGTGCTGCTCTTGGGTCTCTCGTCCCATTTGCACTTGCGCACCTTGTCGGATATGGCGGCGGCCGCGTAGTACTGGTAGCTGCGCATGACTTTCAGGCAGCCGTCCGAGCTGTCGGCCACGGTGTAGAAGCCAATGAGCTGGTGCGCCATTGGAATGGAAAGCAGCGTGGAAGTGAAGCGTTTCCATTCGTCGGTTCCGGGTTTGTCGCCCGCGCAGACGGGCTCGTTGTTGAAGTCTTCCCAGTGGAAGAAGAAGTTCGGGTTGAATGCGCCCGTGCCAGGGTTGGCGAAATAGCGCGCCTCGTCGGGGGTCATCCCCACGAAGATCTGCGTCAGGCGGAAGAGCCCCGTGAACACGCCCTCGTGGGCATACTTCTCGATCTGACCAGTAGCCTGGCTGACGGGGATGCCGCTACGCTTGAGCTCGATATGGATGACCGGCATGCCGTTGATGAGCAGGCACAGGTCTCCACGGCGGTCGTTCAGAATCTTGTTCTTCGCAGGATAGACCGGCTGCTGAGCTATCTGGTAGCGGCTCTGGCCGGCTGCGATCTCCTGACGATCATAAATCTTCAGGCTCACCTCCTTGCCCAGGTGAAGCGCGTCGTCGGGGTTGTCGCGCGTGACGGCGACGGTCTTTCCGTTGATGAACCCGTTGAGTGCGAGTGGGGTCTTGAGCGTTTCGATTTGTTCGATGATCTGCGCCATCTCGCCCTGGGTGAGCGGGCAGCCGTTCAGGCGGTCTATGTCGGCGTTGTTCTGGAACAGAATCTTCGCCCAGTTGTCAATGAGGTCCTGCTCGGTGGGATAGCGAAGCACACCTCCCGCGTCGTCCCAGCCGTGCTGCTTTAGCACGGTTATGACCGCTTCTTCGAACGAAGCCTCTTTATCGAAAACCATAGCAAAACCTATCTACGAACTGCAAAAAGTTATGCATTTAACTTATGGTGGTCATTATAAGTCATGCCCGTATCCACTTGGGAACAGCGTAAGTTCTCCGATCTGACCGACAGGGTCTCCATTCAGTCAAGCGATTCCGATTTGCCTCAAGTCGAATACGAGGACATCGTTTCCGGCGAGGGCACGCTGAACAAAGATTTGCGCGACAAAGAAGGCGGCAAAACGGGAATTAAGTTTTACGCCGGAGATGTTCTATACGGGAAGCTTCGTCCTTATTTGATGAATTGGCTATACCCGCAGTTCAATGGTGTAGCTGTTGGTGATTTTTGGGTCCTTAGGGCAACAAAGTGTGACAGTTCATTTTTGTATCGGCTGATTCAAACGAACAACTTCCAAAGGCTCGCAAATGTATCTTCGGGCTCTAAGATGCCTCGCGCAGATTGGAATCTGATTTCACAATCGTTCTTCGCCGTGCCTGCCGATCACGCCGAGCAGAAGGCAATTGCGAAGAGCTTAGCCGAGCTTGACTCCCTCATCACCCTTCATCAGCGTGCGTGATCCGCCCCCTTGTAGACAAACAGAGACAAAAGTGGAACCTCAGTTGTTTGGCCCGAGACCCCTTAAATCTCGGACTCATTTATTAACTCGATTTCCCAAAATGGATTATTTCGGCATGGGAGATTTCGAATGCGTCGCTACCCGCGCTCCATCTCGTGGGCCAGGAAGTGCTTGGTAACGGCGAGCAGGCGCTCGTCGGGGGCAACAACCCTTCGATATTTACGGTCACAGCCTAATACTGACCGCTCGCATTTGTTGCTCAACAAATGCGAGCGGTCAGTGGGCTAAGTTGAAGCAGTATTTGGTTGGAGGAGGAGATAATGACAGAGCGCTATAACGGTAATGGGTTTGCCCTTGGTAATAGAATCGACGGGCTTCTGGAGGGCTGTTCGCAACCAACCATCTTTGCTTTTTGCGGACTGACCTCTCGTCTTGCCAAAACCCTGGCATGCAATGAGTACTCAATCCCCGGCGTTGTTGCTGGCGAATCGACCCCGTTCTTTTCTCCGTCTGATTTTGCCCGCCAA
>JAEZNV010000128.1 GCA_023441725.1 Actinomycetes bacterium
GCTCGCAGGTCTGGAAGTCTACGCCGGCCTCGTCCATGATGTCGCGGACGAGGGCCACATACTCGGCGTCGGCGTCGTTGGAGCCACCCTTGCCGCGGCTGCCCGTGTACTTGTTAAAGCACAGGCCACGACCCATAAAGGCTGCGTTCTTAGTTTCGAACTTGCCGGCGTAGCCCGGGTCGAAGCCGGCGGACACGTCAGAGGAGAGCATACGGCTGTGGGCGAGTGCGCGGCGCAGGGCCAGCGGGCTATCCTCGCCGGCGAGCGTCATGATCTCGGCGACGGTGTTCTCGAAGAAGCGGCTCGTCATGCCGGTGGCACCCACGGAACCGATCTCCTCCTTGTCGACGATGAGTGTGATGCTCGTGCGCTCCACGTTGGCGACGTCGATCTGGGCGAGCATGGAGGGATAGGCGCAGACGCGGTCGTCGTGGCCATAGCCCAGAATCATGGAGCGGTCGAGGCCCATGTCACGGGCCGGGCCGGCGGGCACGACCTCGATCTCGGCGGAGAGGAAGTCCTCCTCCTCGACGTCGTACTGCTCCTTGAGGATGTCAAGGAACATCTGCTTGACGGGCTCCTTGGGGGCGTCTTTGTCGTCCTCGTCAAACTTGACGGGGCGGCCGCCCACGATCACGTCGAGGATCTCGGCATCGACGGCGTCCTTGGCGGGCTTGGCCATCTGCTCGCTCGAGAGGTGGATCAGCAGGTCGGAGATGGTGAAGACCGGGTCGTCCGCCTTGTCGCCGATGTTGATGTCGACGGTGGTGCCGTCCTTTTTGCAGATGACGCCGACGAGTGCGAGCGGGGAGGCCACCCAGTGGTAGCTCTTGACGCCGCCGTAGTAGTGCGTGTCGAGGTAGGCCATGTCGCCGGCCTCGAAGGCAGGGTTCTGCTTAAGGTCCAGGCGCGGCGAGTCCACGTGGGCGCCCAGGATGTTAAAGCCCTGCTCGAGCGGGGCGGTGCCCAGGTTGACGAGCATGAGGTCCTTGCCGTGATTGGCGGCGTACACCTTGTCGCCGGCCTTGAGCGCGTGGCCCTCGGCGATCACGGTCTCCAGATTGACGTAGCCCGCCTCCTCGGCCATCTTGATACCGGTCTTGACGCACAGGCGCTCAGTCTTGTTCTCGCTCAAAAACTGCTTATAGCCGCGGCAAAGCTCCTCGAGCTCCTCGATCTGCTGTGGCGTGTACTTTTTCCATGCGCAGGGACGCTCCATGACGCAGGCTCCTTTCGGATCGATCGTGCTGGTTGATGTACCGTGAGCCATCGTATCACGCGCGGGCCCGCGGCGGCAGGGAAGCCTGATGTGCGGTGGCCGTGGGGCGGGGAGCGTGTAAACTGGTGTGAGCAAACCGTGCTCAGCCCAAAGCGAGGTATTCAATATGTCTGACAAGCGCCGTACCTTTGCCGTCATCGACGGCAACTCGCTCATGCACCGCGCCTTCCACGCCGTGCCGCCCACCATGAACGCGCCGGACGGTCGTCCCACCAACGCGATCTTTGGCTTTTTGAATATGTTCCTCAAGATGATTGACGCCTTTAATCCCGACGGCGTTGTCGTGGCGTTTGACAAGGGCAAGCCGCGCGTGCGCATGGAGATGCTGCCGCAGTACAAGGCTCAGCGCCCGCCCATGGACCCGGATCTGCACGCGCAGTTTCCCATGATTAAGGAGCTGCTCGCCGCGCTCAACGTGCCGATTTTGCAGTCCGAGGGCTGGGAAGGCGATGACATTCTGGGCACTATGGCGCGCCTGGGCGAGCAGGCCGGCTGTGACATGCTGCTGGTGACCGGTGATCGCGATATGTATCAGCTCGTGACCGAGCACGTCAACGTGGTCTCGACCCGCAAGGGCCTGTCCGACGTGGCGATCATGACGCCCGAGAGCGTGGACGATCTGTATCACGGCATCACGCCGGCGCTCGTGCCCGACTTTTATGGTCTGAAGGGCGACACGTCCGATAACATCCCCGGCGTGCCGGGCATCGGCCCCAAAAAGGCGAGCGCGCTCATCGCACAGTACGGTAGCCTGGACGAGGTCATCGCACACGCCGACGAGGTCAAGGGCAAGATGGGCGAAAACCTGCGAGCACACATCGACGACGCGCTGCTGAGTCGCAAGGTGGCGACCATTCGCACCGATGCGCCTGTTGAGCTCGACTTTGAGGCGACGTCCTTCCCGGCGTTTTCTGCCGATGAGGTTTCCGCGGCGCTGGGCACGCTTGGTATCACCGCCATGCAGAACCGTTTCTTAGCGCTGATCGGCGGCGAGGGCGGGGCTGCTGCTACCTCCAGTGTGTTTGAGATGCCTGCGATGGTTCGCGCAGCCGCGGGCGATGTTGACGCGCTTGGTGCCGTTGCGTCTGAAATCTCCCGCGCGATTGATGCCGGCGAGTGGGTCGCCGCCGTGGTGGACGACGACAAGGAAGAGGGCGCGCTCTTTGGGCTGACGCGCACGCTGTGGCTGGCGACGTCCAAGGGTCTGTTCGCGCTCGAGGAGGGCGACAGCGATGCGGCGGCTGAGGTTGAGGGCTTCAACTTCGTTCACGGCGTGATTGCCGGCGCGCTCGCGCGCCTGTTTATGGAGGGCCGCGTGGCGAGCCCGGATATGAAGGCGCTGCTGCACGAGCTTTCGCCTATCGATTCCTCTGAGCCCGAGCTCATGGATCCGCTGGCAGTCGACTCCACGCGCATCTTCGACACCGTGGTCGCCGCCTACCTGTTGGATTCTGACCGCTCTGAGTTTGACGAGGCGTATCTGGCCGATACCTATCTGCAGATGGCGCTGCCTGCGGCGCGCGGTGCAGAGGGTGCCGGTGAGGACGCTCCGGCGCCTGCCGCCCGTACTGCGGCCCTGACGCTGGCGCTCGTGGCGCCTTTGCGCGAGTGCATGGCCCGCGAGAATGCCGCCAACGTGTTCGATGGCATCGAGATGCCGCTCGTTCCGGTGCTTGCCAAGATGGAGCGCGCGGGCATGCTTGTGGACCCCGACCGCTTACATAGTCTGTCCGAGGGCCTGGCGACTCAGATTGCCGAGGTCGAGCGCAGCATTCGCGACCTGGCGGGTGACGAGACCTTTAACATCGGCAGTCCCATGCAGCTCTCGCATGTGCTGTTTGACGTTATGGGGCTTCCGACCAAGGGCCTCAAAAAGACTAAGCGCGGCTATTATTCGACCAACGCCAAGGTGTTGAGCGACCTTGCCCGCGACCACGAGATTGTGCGCCTGATTTTGGACTGGCGTGAGAAGTCCAAGATTAAGTCGACCTATCTGGACACGCTAGGTCCGTTGCGCCGTTGTGACGGTCGAGTGCACACCACGTACAACCAGACCATCACCGCGACGGGGCGTCTGTCCTCGAGCGACCCGAACCTGCAGAACATTCCGACGCGCTCGGAGCTGGGGCGTACCGTCAAGACGGCGTTCTCGGCGGGCGAGGGCAGCGTCTTTTTGGCGGTGGACTACTCGCAGATCGAGCTGCGCCTGCTCGCGCATCTTTCGGGTGATGAACATCTGGTACGTGCCTTTAACGAGGGCGAGGACTTCCATGCCGAGACGGCCGCGCGTGTATTTGGCGTGCCGGTGTCCGAGGTGACACCCGACCTGCGCAGCCGCGCCAAGGCCGTGAACTTTGGCATCGTGTACGGCCAGCAGGCCTACGGTCTGTCGCAGTCGCTGCATATCTCGATGGCCGAGGCGCGCGACATGATCGACCGCTACTACGAGGCCTATCCGGGCGTGCGCACGTTCCTCGACAACGTGGTGGCGCGCGCCAAGCAGACGGGCTATGCCGAGACCATGTATGGCCGCAGACGCCATATTCCCGAGCTCAAGGCCAAAAACCCGCAACTCCGTGGCTTTGGCGAGCGCACGGCCATGAATCACCCCATGCAGGGCACCGCCGCCGACATCATCAAGATCGCCATGGCCCGCGTAAGCCGCCGCCTGGAAGAAGAGGGCTTTGCCGCCCACATGATTCTGCAGGTACACGACGAACTGGACTTTGAGTGCCCCGTCGACGAAGTCGAGCGCCTCACCGCCATGGTCCGCGACGTCATGGAGCACGTAGTAGACCTCCGCGTACCGTTGATCGCCGAAGCCAGCACCGGCATAACCTGGGCCGATGCCAAATAAAGAAGCACCAACAAACCCAAAGTAACTAAAAGCAGAAGGGGCTCCTTGCCAACAAGGAGCCCCTTCATTCCAAAAGAATCAGCCAAGTATCTAGACGCCAAGACGCCATCTAGGCGGCAGACAAGTAAACCTAGGGCCTGGCCGGGCGGCACGGGTTAACTTTTCGTAGATTCCGCACGCAAAGAAAGCCACTTAATGTGGCTTTCGTCTTGCGCAGGACCTGACCGAGCGAAAAGTTATCC
>JAEZNV010000196.1 GCA_023441725.1 Actinomycetes bacterium
TTGGTAGCCATGTTAAACCTCCTGTGGTTTGCCTCCGCGCGGGGTCATCCTCCAAAACCAACCCGGACATGTGCTACCAAAGCCCGGGCACCACGGTATGAAGTAGCCGCGCGTGCGTGATAAAAACATGTTGCCGTGAAGCAACCCGATGAATGATAGCAGGAATGCATCTTCCTGCCAACCCGCAATCAAAACCACACACCTGAGTGCGGCGCGGGACGTCCCAGCCACTATTCGCCGCGGGGATGGGCTTGAGCCACAGCCCGCTTAAGCCGATCGGGTGTGAGATGCGTGTAGATCTGCGTCGTGGACAGGCTCGCATGGCCCAGCAGCTCTTGAACCGAGCGCAGGTCCGCACCGCCCTCGAGCAAGTCGGTCGCAAAGGTATGGCGCATCGCATGCGGGGCGATGTCGGCCGGAATGCCGGCGAGCGTCGCCAGCATATGGAACCGCCGCCTGAGCATGGCGGCACTCATGCGATTGCCGCGCGCCGATATAAGCAGCGGATGCGGCCTGGTAGCGGGGTCACGGCGCTTTGCCTGAGCGAGCAACTCCGGCCTCCCCTCCTCAATATAGAGACGCGTCGCCTCGAGCGCACGACGATACAGAGGGACAATACGTTCTTTGCTCCCCTTGCCCCAAAGGCGCAGCGTGCGTTCGGACCAAGCGATGGACTCCACATTGAGTGCTGCGAGCTCAGAGATACGAGCACCCGAGGCATAGAGTAGCTCGAGCATCGCCGCATCGCGCAGTCCCGCGGGTGTTGAGGTATCAGGCGTCTTGAGCAGCGCCTCGACCTGCTGGGTCGTAAGGACGCCCGGCAGGTCACGCGGCAGCTTGGGCGACGCGATCGCCGAGACCGCATCGCCCTCGACAATCCCCTCGGCAGCCATCCAGCGATAGAGAGATCGGATAGCCGACAGGTGCGCCGCAAGCGTTCGGGGAGCCACCTGCTCACGCGAAAGCTCGGCAAGATAGCGACGAATGGTGCGCACGTCGGCAGCGAAAGCATCGATATCCTCGCGCTCGCACCAGGCAGCAAAGCGCTCCAGTCTCGAGCCATAGGCCGTCACCGTGTTGGGAGAAAGCCCCTCAACGCGTGCGATATAGGCGATAAAAGAGTCGACGGTGTCGTACAGGTCAAAGGCTATGACCGGTCGCCTCCAAACAAGTCGGAACGCGTGGCCAAGTAGGCATCGAGGGCCTCGAGCGCACGGTCCGCATAGGCCTGATAGCGGTCGCGCTTGCTGCGGCGCTTACCGTCCTCGAGCGGCGGCACCAGGCCAAAGTTGACATGCATGGGCTGATAGCCCACGGTGGCAGGATCGGTCGCATAGCCCACGAGCGCACCCAGGGCGCCCACGCGGGGCAACTCGACGGAATCGGCGCCGATAGCCTCTGCATAGGTGTTGAGCGCCGCGAGCAGACCGGTCGCCACGGCTTCCATGTACCCCTCGGTGCCGGTGATCTGACCGGCCAGGCGCACGCCGGTACCGGGCACGGCAAAGGTGCCATCGAGCACGTGCGGGGCGTCGACAAAGGTATTGCGGTGCATGACACCGTAGCGGAAGAACTCAGCGTTCTCCAGGCCCGGCACCATATGGAAGACGCGCTTCTGCTCGCCAAAGGTCAGGTTGGTCTGGAAGCCCACCAGGTTATAGGCGGTCTTCTCCTTGTTCTCGGCACGCAGCTGAATCGCCGCCCAAGGGCGACGTCCGGTACGCGGGTCGGTGAGGCCGACGGGCTTCATGGCGCCAAAGCGAATGGCGTCCTTGCCGGTGCGCGCAACCTCCTCGGCAGGCTGGCAGGCCTGGAACAGATCGCCGCCCTCAAAGTCCTTGAGCACCACGCGGTCGGCCGTGGTGAGCGCCTCGATAAAGGCCTCGTACTCCTCCTTGTTGAGCGGAGCGTTGAGATAGTCGCCGCTCCCCTGCTCCTCATAGCGCGACTGCGAGAACAGCACGTCCATATCGAGCGTGGAGGCATCGACGATTGGCGCAGCAGCGTCAAAGAACGCCAAGGCGTCGCCACCGACGAGCTTCATGACCTCTTCGCTCAATGCTGGAGAACACAGCGGGCCCGCGGCAATGACCACGTGGCCCTCGGGAATCTGCGTGACCTCGCCATGCACGACCTCAATATTGGGTCGGGCGGCAACCTCGGCCTCGACAAGCTCGGAAAACGTAACGCGGTCGACCGCCAGGGCACCGCCGGCGGGAACGGCCGCACGATGCGCGCAATCAAGCAGTACCGAACCCATACGCTCGAGCTCGGCCTTTAGCAGGCCAGCAGCGGAATCCGGACGGGTTGACTTAAACGAATTTGAGCAGACGAGCTCGGCCAGGTGGTCGGTATGGTGGGCCGGAGAGCTCACCTGGGGGCGCATCTCGCACAGCTTTACGGCAAACCCGCGATCTGCCAGCTGGATCGCACATTCCGAACCCGCCAGACCGCCACCGATAACCGTCACCTGATCGAACTGCATCTGCAAACACCTTTCTAATTGACACGCTTTCCATTGTGACCGAAGGGCGTCTGGGCGTGAAGCGCAAACTTTGAGGGCGCATACCTTCCATCCATCATGCGCTCAATAAGACCCTCGAGCTCGAGCGAGCCCAAAAGCTTGAGCACGCCGACAGCATCAAGCGAGACGAGCGCGGCAATGTCGTCGACCTTGAGCGGCGAGGCGATAAGCGCGTGCATCACGGTCTGCTGCATGGGGTCCAGATCGGCGATGCCAGGTGCATCGGGACGTGAGTAGCGCAGCGTACCGTAGATGCGCGAGATGGCCATCTCGATTGATTCCTCGTCGATGATGCAGCAGGCTCCGTTAGCGATGAGATAGTTAGTCCCGCGCGACTCGGGCGAAAGGATAGACCCCGGCACTGCAAGAAGCTCTCGCCCCAAGTCCATAGCGGCCTCCGCCGTGGAGAACGTACCCGAGGGCATGCCCGCCTCGGAAACAAAGAGTGCCTGCGACAAGGCGGCGATTACACGATTGCGCCGCGGAAAGGCGAACTTACGCGGTCCCATACCCCACGGCGAAATCGAAACGACCGCGCCGCCCGTATCGAGTGTGCGCGTTATGAGGCCGGCGCTCGAGCGCGGATAGACAACATCGGCGCCGGTCCCCAGTACCACGATGTGTTTGCCCCCGGCGTTGACCGCGGCCCAACCCGACGCCTGGTCGCAGCCGACCGCACCGCCCGAGACCACCGTCACCCCCGCCTCAACCGCCACCTTGGCCGCAAGATCTGCCACGGCGAGACCGTACGGCGATGCCTTGCGCGCGCCGATGATGGAGAGCGCGGGCGTCGAAAGCACCTCGGGGTTGCCGCGCACATAGAGCGTCTGGGGTACATCAGAAAGCTCCAATACGGTCTCGGGATACAACGCATCACCTGGATGCAGCTCGAAGGTCCCCTCGGCCATCATTGGTCCCTCCTTCCCTGATACATCGCCGCCTCGAGCACGTGATCCTGCGTCACCCGTTCACTTTCGGCAACATCGGCGATCGTGCGTGCAATGCGTACCAGGCGCACGATGCCGCGACCCGTCAGATGCGTGCGCTTCGACAGGCCGAGCACGCATTTCTCGGCAGCCTCATCAAGCCCAAAGGTCGAAACGACGCCGTCAATGGACCGCGACTCATCTTCCTCGGCATCGGTGTCCGCATCGTCCATACGGGATTCACGCCAGGCGCGAAAGGCGCGCCCACGCACGACGTAATCGCGCAGCTCGGCCGATGACATACCCTCCGCGCCCTCAATGATCACCTGGGGATCGGGGCGGGTCACATCGATCATCATGTCGATACGATCGGCCAAAGGACCGCGCAACTTACCCCGGTAGCGCTCGACCATCGACGCGGAACAGCGACACGGCACTTCGCGATCTCCCAAAAACCCGCAGGGGCAGGGATTGCTCGCAGCCAGCAGCTGAAAGCGCGACGGGAACGTAAAGGCCCCGTCAACGCGCACAATCCTCACGTACCCACGCTCGATGGGCTGACGCAGCGTCTGCAGAACGCCGGTGGGAAACTCGGCGAGCTCATCCAAAAAGAGCACGCCGCCATGAGCCAGGCTAATTTCGCCCGGATGCACCGGCCGCCCGCCGCCGATGAGTCCCGCGGTCGAAATGCTGTGATGCGGGCTGCGGAAGGGGCGATGCCCCGCAAGCAGTCCATCGATGTTCTCGCCCAAGACCGAATGGATGCACAGCGCCTCTTGCTGATCCTCGAGAGAAAGCTCGGGCAAGATGCCTGTCATGCGCCGCGCAAGCATGGTCTTGCCCGAACCGGGCGAGCCGATCATGAGCAAGCCGAGCTCGCCGGCGGCCGCAAGCGCCATGCCACGTTTGGCGACCTCCTGCCCCAGCACGTCGGCATAATCGAGCTCGGGCTCAAAGGTCGCCTCGAGCACTTCAGAATCCAGGTAATGCCGTGCGGCATCCCCCATGCCATGGGCAAGCTGAGATAGGTGGTCGATAAACCCGCAGTCAACGCCCGCAAGCGGCACATGCTGATCGGACCTACCAGCGATAAACGAAAGCCCCATATCGCGCGCCAACAGCTGAAACGCAACCTCGCCCTTGACGGGCAACACCGTGCCGTCCAGACCAAGCTCACCTGCAATAAGGCAGCGATCGAGGTTGTCACGGGGAATCTGCCCATCGGCCGCCAGAACCGCGATGGCAATCGGTAGGTCAAAACCGCTGCCAGTTTTGCGGATATCGCCAGGTGCCAGGTTGACGGTAATGCCAGACCGAGGAATCTCGAAGCCGGCCGAGCGCATGGCGCACCGGATACGCCCGCGCGACTCCATCACCTCCATACTCGGAATGCCGAGCATCTGGATGCCCGGAACGCCACCGACAAGCGAGACCTCGACGGTGACGGGAATTGCCTCGACGCCGCGGATGCAGGCCGCGTGTACGGCAAACGTCTCGAACGCCATCACGACACCTGCCAATCGAACGCATTGTACTGATGCTCGATCTCGGCGACATGCCCGCCGCGGATGGTGACGCCCACGGCATCGAAGCGAATCGACCTGAGCGGATAGTGCTCCATAAGATAGCAACTTGCGATACGGCGATACCGACGCTGCTTTTGGGCGTCCACGGCCTCCTCGGGAAAGACCCGCGTGGTGCAATCCAGGGCGACGCGCCTCGTCTTGACCTCGGCCATCACAACGACATCGTCGAGCTCATCCAGCAGCACCAGATCGGCTTCACCCTCAATGCAACGATAGCCCTGCTCCAACAAGGTGTATCCACGCTCGTTAAAGTAATCGATGGTGATCAGCTCGCCCAGCATGCCGAGCTCGCGGGGACTGAGCCCCTTGATAAACTCGGGCGTAATCGCCCCGCAGTCGAGCTCGCCGTCTTCCCAGCGCTCCCTGAGTTGCTGCGTCTTGCTCTTTTTGCTTGCGGCACACATGGGGTCTCCTTTCCCGCACACTGCATTGCCCCGATGATGAGGGCACCCTTCATGCGGGTAAGTACCGGGAGCAAACCAAAAGCTGACCAAATGCCGACAAAAAACGGGCCGTACGCAACAATCACGTTGCACACGGCCCGCTACCAGCAGGTTTATAAAACGCCAGAGGTCCCCGTCTCCACAATTGACCTAAAAAAGGCGCTCAGTCTGCAGAAAGTTTCCGCAAAAGCTCACGCGGTGCAGCGGACAAAGCCCATGTTTGCGAATCGCCTCGATGTGCTCGGGGCTTGCGTAGCCCTTCGACTCGGCCAAATGGTACTCAGGGTACTCGGCGTCGTACTCGACCATCATCTCGTCACGCGTGACCTTGGCCATGATGGACGCCGCGGCGATACAGGCGATTTTAGCATCGCCCTTCACCACGTCGCGCTCGTTGGGAACGGCACCCAAGGGGTTACCGTCCATAAGCACGCAATCGGGCTCGAGCCCCGTATCGGCCACGGCGCCCGCGACGGCAGCGCGGATGGCGCGGGCCATGCCCATATCATCGATATCCGCAGGCGCGATATGGCAAAAACCAATCGCCGTCGCGACCTCGGCAATCTTCACCGAGAGCAGCTCGCGGCGCGCCGGCGTGAGCTTTTTGGAATCATTGATGCCCCAGACGCGCGGCTCCATGGGAAGACACACGGCGCACACCGTCAAAGGACCGGCCACCGAGCCGCGACCCACCTCGTCGACACCCACGACCACGCCATCCCCACCGAGCTCGTGCATCAGCTCGTACATGCCGTTGACGCGCTCGCGCTCGGCAAGTTCCTTGGCATGGCGCTTAAGGGCGCGCTCGCAAGCCTTGATCACTTGCTGGCGCGGATCCTCACGATAATGCTCCACGAGGGCGGGGATCTCCTCAAACGTGGCGCTCGCCAGCTCGCCGGCAACCTGCGATGCCGAAACCGAGCTCGTCATGTTGGCCATATCGGGGCCTCCTTGCATGCAAATCAGATAAAAAGAAGGGCCACCCGAAGGTGACCCTTTTGTCCAAACGAGTGGACAGACGCTGCGATCTTCTTAGCGCTTCTCGGGGATGCGAGCAGCCTTGCCCACCTTGTCGCGGAGGTAGTACAGCTTGGCGCGGCGGACGCGGCCATGACGGACGACCTCGAGCTTGGCGATCTTGGGGCTGTGAAGCGGGAAGGTACGCTCAACACCGACACCGAAGGAAATCTTGCGGACGGTGAAGGTCTCACGGGCACCGGCGCCGGCCATGCGGATGACGTCACCTTGGAAAACCTGGATGCGCTCGCGGTCGCCTTCCTTAATGCGGTAGTGAACCTTGACGTTGTCGGCAACGCGGACCTGCGGGATGTCCTCGCGGATCTGCTGACGCTCGATTGCGCGGATGTAATCCATGTGCAATTCCTTACTCTTCTAGAGGTGCCGTACCACCTTGGCCGGCACGTAGTTGAACAAACGTATTCGAGTATACACGCCACGACCTTGGCTGCAAGAACTATTTTGCCCGTGCGCAAAAAGACAAAAACACGCACTCTTTCTGCTCTTATGCACCGTCCGCAGTATCAGTCGTCGGGGTCGTCACGGTCGTTCCGGGCGCGATATAGCCGTATTCGAGCAGCACCGAAAGCGCATGCTGCTTCCAGGTGGCAAGCTCTTCGTCATTATAGTTGTCATGGGCCCATTCATTCATCGCGTCCTCGGCGTCTTGGGGCACCAGGTCCTGGCTGTCCGCCATCAGGTACAGGATGCCTAAGATGTCGAAGTCCTGCTTGGTCATCTCTTCCTTGTTTGATGTGCTGATGAGGCCGTGATCGATGCCGTAGCGGCAGATATCGGTCAAAACGGTAACGAGGCCCGTAGGAATCGACGAGGTATCCTTCGCGGCAGCGGGCGCGGTGTCGTCAGTTACCGCAGCGGCATCATCGCTCGACGGAGCAGACTCGGCCGCGTTCGCATCGGAAGCTGCCTGTTCTCCCTGGGCAGGAGCCGCGCTATCCGTCGTTGCCGAAGAATCCCCCGTGGAGGCGGACGTAACGCTCACCGGTGTCTCGACCACGGTCGTCATCGGGTCGACCGGTGCGGGTGCGGCGATGACCTCGGCCCAATCGGAATACACGCCGTCAATAAAGGCGCGAACATGGAAGGTGCCCGGTTGCGAGATGGTCATCGTGCCGTCCGTCGCGACCGAAATGCCCTTGCTCTCGAGCTCTTGAGCCTCCCAGTTGCAGACCCTATCGACCTCCTTGCCCGTCGTGTCATAGACCGTAGCCGTCAGGCCTTCGATGCCGTTGAGATTTTCCTCGACGCCGACGACGGTCTGTGCCGAGCCCTCGAGTTTGATGCTACCGTTAAACGGCTCGGGCGCCACGTCGCTTACCTTATATTTGTAGGCCGCGGCGTCGATCTCGTCATTGGTCGAGACATGCCCGTTCACGTCCACATAGGTGTCCTCGGGAATAAAGTACTTTACGTAGGCGGTGCCGGCCTTTTTACCCACCACGACTTGCTCGTGGGTGACAGGGTCGGTCTGGATCTCGATGACGTCGGACTTGCACTCCTTGCCCTTTTTATCGACCACGCGCCAGTCGCCCGACGACTTCACAAAGCCGTAGTAGTCAACATCGTCCTCGTCCCTCGCGCGCACGCGATAGGAAGAGATGGGATCTTCCTCTCCCACCGCAAGCTTTCGGGTCTTATCGGTCTGCAGCGATACGAGAATCTTGGAGATGGGCTTAATAGGCTGCGGCGTGCCCAGCTGCGTATCGACCGTCACCGACTCAAACGACAGATTAGAACCCGTAATGGACATGGGGTAGGTGGCGGCCATGTCATTGAGCACGTTGCACGTGCGCGGGGCGCCGCCGTTGCGCGAAGGCACCTCGCGATCGGCCAGGACCGAACTCCAATCGATGGCGCGCACCATGTGGTTATTGGTGCGATGCGACCAGCTCGTAACGTTTCCGGCGGTGGTATCGTAACCGTCGTCGCCACGATGAGCGATTGAGCGCAGGAACAGGTTCTGTACGGCGTCGGTCGACTGATCGCCAAAGGTGGTGTAGAACGAGCGCTGGTCATAACCGGCGGTATGGAACTCCTGCACGGCGGCGTTGTCGTCGTAGCACTCACCGTTCATGTTAAAGATGATCACGT
>JAEZNV010000002.1 GCA_023441725.1 Actinomycetes bacterium
CCAGATTGCCCATGCGCGCAAAAGTGCGTCTCGGCAATCTGGGGCCCGTCCCCTTTAATAATTATAAATATGCAGGTCAGCGAGGTGCTAGCGATGTGCCAACGGATGCGCCGCCAGATAGACCTCGATCAGTTGCGTGCGGTCGACATGCGTGTAGACCTGCGTGGTCGAAATATCGGCATGGCCCAAAATCTCCTGCAGCACACGCAGGTCGGCACCGCCCGCGAGCATGTGGGTGGCAAAGGAGTGGCGCAGGGTGTGGGGATGGAGCCCAACCAGCCCCACCTGGCGCCCATACCGCTCGCATATCGCATGCACGGCCTGGCGCGACAGGCGACGTCCGTTCTTATTTAAAAAGACCGCCGAGGTCTCCGTCCCGTGAGCATGGGCGGCCAGGAGAGTGCGCCCGTCACCTATATAGCGTGTCAGGGCACGCGCCGCGCTTCCCACCAACGGGGCCAGACGCTCCTTGGAGCCCTTACCGCGCACCAGGACAAACCCGTCATCGATATGGATATCGCCCACATCGAGCCCAACCAGCTCACTCACGCGCAAGCCGCAACCGTAAAGCACTTCCAAGATGGCGTGATCGCGCAGTCCCATCTCGCCCTCGGGAAAGTCTTGATCGAGCAGTGCCGAGACGTCCTCCACCGAAAGGTATTCCGGCAGGCGATCTGCCTTTTTGGGCAGGCGCAACGCCGCCGTCGGGTTTTGGGCCACGGCCCCATCGCGCACCAAAAAGGCATGCAGGCCCTTCACGGCAGCAAGCGCGCGCTCCACCGAGGCGTCGGAATAGCCTCCGTCGCGGCGATCGGCAACAAAGCCCTCCACGACCTGACGGGTCACCTCTTCAAAAGACGCAATGTCAGCCCGCTCCAGATAGGCGCAGTACGTCGGCAGGTCACGACGATAGGCCGCAATCGTGTTGCGCGCCAAGCCCCGCTCGACCGCGAGGTAATCGAGATACTCCCCCGCCGCCACGGCGAGCGACGAGGGAGTAGCTTCGGTATGTTCCTTATTCGCCGGCACCCTTAGTCCGTAGCGAGGTTCTTGGGCGTCACCTGCAGACGGTCGACACCCTCGTGCTGGCCGATCGAGGCGCGTACGAACTCGCGGAACAGCGGCTGCGGGTTGGTCGGACGGCTCTTGAACTCGGGATGAGCCTGGGTGGCCACATACCACGGATGTACGTCGCGCGGCAGCTCGACCATCTCGACCAGACGCTCGTCGGGCGAAAGACCCGAGATAACCAGACCGGCGTCCTCGAGCTGGTCACGGAAGGCGTTGTTGAACTCAAAACGGTGACGGTGACGCTCGTAGACGAGCTCCTCGCCGTATGCCTCGCGCGCGAGGGTATCGGCGGCGAGCTTGCACGGATAGGCGCCCAGGCGCATGGTGCCGCCCTTCTCGGTCACGTCCTCCTGCGAGCTCATCAGGTCGATGACACTATACGGGCCGTCCGGATCGAACTCGGAAGAGCTGGCGCCGGCAAGGCCGACCACGTTGCGGGCGAACTCGCACACGGCTACCTGCATACCCAGGCAAATGCCCAGATACGGAATCTTGTGCTCGCGGGCGAACTCGGCCGCGAGGATCTTGCCCTCCAGGGCGCGCTTGCCAAAGCCGCCAGGGACCAAGATGCCCGAGGCGTCACCCAGGACCTCGGAGACGTTCTGCTCGTCGAGGCTCTCGCCATCGACCAGCTGCACGTCAACGTGGCGATCGTAGAACACGCCCGCGTGGTGCAGGGCCTCGATAACCGACAGGTAGGCATCGGGCAGCTGCGTGTACTTGCCCACGACGGCGATCTTCACCTTGTCGGCGTGATGGTTGGCATGGTTCTGCTTGCGCAGGAACTCGTTCCACTCGCTCATGTCGCGCTCACGCGGGTCCAGACCCAGGCGCTCGCAAATGCGCAGGTCAAAGTCCTGCTCGGCAAGCAACTGCGGAACATCGTAGATGCTCGCGCAGTCCTCGTTGGTAAAGACACAGTCGGTGTCGACGTCGCAGAAGCTTGCGATCTTGCCGCGGATGGCATCGTCGATATGGTGGTCGGAGCGCAGGACGATAATATCGGGCTGGATACCAAAGCTGCGGAGCTCCTTGACGGAGTGCTGCGTCGGTTTGGTCTTGACCTCGTGGGCGGCGGCGATATAGGGAACGAGCGAAACGTGGATGTAGCAGACGTTCTCGGGGCCGGCCTCCTTGCGATACTGACGGATGGCCTCGACAAACGGCTGCGACTCGATGTCGCCGATGGTGCCGCCCAACTCAGTGATGACCACGTCGGAGCCGGTCTGCTCCTCAATACGACGGAACTTATCCTTAATGGCGTTCGTGACGTGCGGAATCACCTGCACGGTGCCGCCCAAAAAGTCACCGCGACGTTCACGGGCGATCAGGCTCTTATAGATGGCACCAGTCGTAAAGTTGGAATCGCGGGTCAGGTTCTCGTCAATAAAGCGCTCGTAGTGGCCCAGGTCCAGATCGGACTCGTAGCCGTCCTCGGTCACAAAGACCTCGCCATGCTGGAACGGGCTCATGGTGCCGGGGTCGACGTTCAGATACGGGTCGGCCTTTTGCATCGTCACCTTGTACCCGCGCGACTTGAGCAGACGGCCCAGCGAGGCCGCGGTAATACCCTTGCCCAGAGACGAAACCACGCCGCCGGTCACGAACACATGCTTGGTCATATTGAGTTACCTGCGCTTCCCGTAGAAGTTGTCCATACACATCTTACGGGTCTTCATTGTAATACTCGCGACGCGCGCCGCACGCATTTTTTCTTACGCGCAATCGCATTTCTCCATCTCGAAACAAAACGCCGTCCGGTTGCCCAGGCGGCGTCGTTTCCACTATGAATGCACGCTGTTATCGATCGGCGGCTTCATCCTCGATCAAGTCCTGCACGAGCATACCGGCACGGATGCCCTCTAGATACCATTCGCCACGCTCCGTGAGACAAATACCATTTGCAAGCTGGCCGCCGTCGTCGCTGTAGCGCGAGACGACCTCGATGATGTCTTCGGATTCCAAGCGTTCAATTGCCGCGCGGGCGCGATACGGAGACACCCCCACACGCTCGGCAAGCGTCTTGCGCGAAAAGCCATAAAATCCGCCGTTGTCTTCGGACAGCTGTGCGATCTCCATCAGCACCTGCACCTCGACACGCTTCATATCGTTGACACTCGCACGACCCTTGCCAGCCATGGCAGCCTCCTCAAACCGAGCACGGGCATCACCTGCACCGTGCGCGACCGGCACACCCCATGATGGCCGGCAACATCCATCATGCGGCATCCCCGCAAAAGGATGAAACAATTAGGGTTATTGTATACCGCCTAAATCGCTTATAGGCAGGTAAGCGGGCTATTTTTAGGTTAAACGGTAGCTTTGTTGATAAAAGGGGCACACCGAATGCATACCCGATGCGCCCCTTTCAGACCAATTTATCCAGGCTTAGCGGTGGAAGAAACCACGGCGCTCGAACTTGGGCTCGCAGCACACGTTGATGCCCAGCTTGCGCAACACCGTCTCGTCCGTCGGCGAGATGATCACGCTAAAGAAGGCATCGCAGCCGCGCAGCTGCTCCAGGCCCGAAAGGACGCGGGCCGCCGTCTCGCTCGTTGCCGAGGTGATCGAGAGCGCCATAAGCGTCTCGTCGGTGTGCAGGCGCGGGTTCTTGCTACCCAGGAAATGCGTCTTGAGCTTGCTGATAGGCTCAATCGCCTCATCGCTAATGACCTCGAGCTCAAGGTCAACGCCCGAGACATGCTTGAGTGCATTCATGATGAGCGAGCTCGCGGCGCCCAGGCGCGTGGAAGTCTTGCCGGTCACCACGGAGCCATCGGGCATGACCATGGCGCCTACGGGGCCACCCGTCAGCTGCTCCCTGGTAAGGGCGGCCGAGCGTGCCGGCGAGTAGTTCTTGTCGATACCAGCCTTCTTCATAATGATCTTGAGACGGTCGACTTGCTCATCGCCCACGCCGGTACGGCGCACATTTTCGACCGCGGTAAAGTAGCGGCGGACGATCTCCATCTTGGAAGCGTCGCGGCAGGCATCGTCATCGGTGATGGCAA
>JAEZNV010000077.1 GCA_023441725.1 Actinomycetes bacterium
TCTCTCTAATCCCCGCGGGTTTCCCAAGCACCCGACCTTGCCGTTCAAACCGTCGCTCGCGTACTCAAGTACGCGTCGCTCCTCTTTCACGGCAATCTCGGGCACTTGGAAAACCCGTACCGACCGCCCGAATTAATATTCATGGGCGGTCGTTTATTTTGTTTCGTTTGATAGTTGTATTTAGGAGGTCGCTTTATGGCCGACAATCGCAAGCGTGCGCCTCGTGGCGGCAAGCAGGCTGCTTCTGGCTCGCGTCCGATTCGCCGCAATGACCGCGCTGCCGCTCCCAAGGGCCAGCGCGATCGCGCCCAGGCCGCACGTCCGCAGCGCGATCGCAACCGCGACGCTGTCCAGGCTCCCAAGGGCGAGTTTATCGAAGGTCGTCGTGCTGCCGCCGAGGCGCTACGCACTGGTTTTCCCATCAAGTGCGCGCTCATTGTCGAGGGTGGAGAGCGCGATGCCGCCTTGTCGCGCCTGGTCGACGACCTCAACGCCGCGGGCGTCCGCATTAAGTATGTGCCGCGTGCGCAGCTCGACGCACTGTCGAGCCATGGCGCTCATCAGGGCATCGCACTCGAGGTTGGCAACTTCCCCTATGCTGATGTCGCCGATATTCTCGACCGCGCAGGCGACGGTCCGGCGCTTGTCGTCGTGCTCGACCATGTGACCGACGACGGCAACTTTGGCGCCATTGTGCGCTCCGCCGAGGTCGTGGGCGCGGCCGGCGTCGTCATCGCCAACAAGCGTGCCGCCGGCGTGACCGTGGGCAGCTACAAGACCTCGGCCGGTGCTGTCATGCATCTGCCTATCGCGCAGGTTCCCAATATTGCCCGTGCACTCGATGACCTCAAGGCCGCTGGTTTTTGGGTGGGCGGCGCCTCCGAGCACGCCGAGGGCAGCTGCTGGGATGCTCCCTTCGAGGGCCGCGTGGCGCTCGTCATGGGCTCCGAGGGCGACGGCATCTCGCGCCTGGTGCTCGAGAAATGCGACTTTTTGACCAAGCTTCCCCAGCGCGGCATGACCGAGAGTCTCAATGTTGCCCAGGCGACCACGGCGCTGTGCTTTGAGTGGCTGCGCCGCAACGTCGGCGAGCTCATGGGGGAGGAGTAGCGCATGTCCAAAAAGAACCGTGCCAAGTCCAAGGCCAAGCGCTTTGGCGAGGGCTCGGCCAAGCCGATTGTTTCGGCCGCGACCTACGGCGTGGGCGGCAATGCGTTTGCGCAGGCCATCGCCGACCCGGTCTCGACGGTGCACTCCAATAAGCCCGAGCTGCTGGTGGTCGACGGCTACAACGTGATCCACTGCACGCCGCGCTACGAAAAGCTCGTGTACGACCATTCAGACGATCCGTATTCCAGCGACGTTCACGATATGGCACGCACCGCCCTCATCAACGACGTCGCCGCCTTTGCCCAGGGCCGCTACGAGGCCGTGATCGTGTTCGACGGCGCGGGCAATATCTCCAACGAGCGCCCCAACCTGCCGGCCCGCGGCGTGCGCATCGAGTTTTCGCCGACGGGCGTTTCTGCCGATACCGTGGTGCAAAAGCTCTGCATCGAGGCGCGCGAGGAAGGCCGCGCGTGCTCCGTGGTATCGAGCGACGGCACGATCCAGGCCGTCGTCATGGGCAAGGGCGTCACGCGCATCTCGAGCCGTATGCTGGTGGACGAGATCAAACAGATCGACAACGACGTGCACGAGGCCGAGGAGGCCCCGCAGATCAAGATGACCCTGGGCAGCCGTCTAAGCCCCGAGGCCCTGGCCAAGCTCAAAGCTCTGCGCGGGAGGTAGGGGAGTTGGCGGGGCGATGCTGTCTCGCTAACTCCATTCAGCGATGTCGATCATTCTTTCGAGGCGCCATGTTAGCGCCTCTTTTAGATAAGGCAGTCTCGCTGTAAGAGCGTCGTTTTTGGATAGGATTTCGATTGCCTCGTCAACGAAACCCTCGAGTTTGTCGCCGTCAAACCAGCCCATGTCCTCGACGAGCAACATTTGTTTGGCGGGGCTTGAATGAAATTGTGCGCTGGTAAAACTGTGCTCTCCCGCCCTAAGCTCCTCTAGTGATATGTTGCACCAGAGTGATGAGCCCGAATCGAAGATAGGGGCAGGTCTGCAGGCTAGCGTGTTTACGTTTCGCACAAGGCCAAAGTTACGCCAATGACGATCGTAGTTGGCGATGATGTCGTCGCACACGATCATGCGGTCAAGGGCGTCTTTTATATCCGTCGCTCCAAGCTCCTCGCAGTTTGCTACATACCGTTCGTAATCGGTTAGTCGCTTGTCTGCATTTGCATGCTGGTTTACATAGAACGCAGGGACATACTCTTCTTCATCAGTTAAGAAGACATCGCATATGCTCAGGGCGGAAGTGCCCGTGCCCTCGAGCGAGTAAGGCACATAATCGCAAGCGTTTAGGATGCGACGGTGAAGTGCAGTCGCCACCAGCTCGTTATAAGGTTCCTGGTTTAGATGTGCACCTGCCTTGTGGAGGATTCGACGGTCATCCTCGCATGTCCAGTACTTTTGAAGATTGCCGTCCGAGGTGTTATCGGGCTTTGCGGCAGCTGCCTTGCCCTCTGGGGCGAAGGGCGCGATGCTGAGAGAGACGTCGTCAAAAGCATTATTGAAGAAATTGATATCTTCCCACGCGAGACCGGAGTCTTGGGGCCTAATCCAATACTGGTCGGATAAGGAGAGGCCAAGATTTCGCTGGACGAGTTCATCGGGAACATCGACTGCGGCTTCTGCAAGCAGGGAGGCTAGTCCAATGCGTGCGAGCGGGATACCGCGGCCGCGCCACCAGATGCGGAAGGAGTCGAGCGATATGGGGCTATTGGGGCCAAATACTCCAATAGGGGCGTGGGCGTAATCGACGTCGGCGCCGATGTGGGTGAAGTCTTTTCGCGATGTGCTGTAGACCAGTTGGGCTACTTCGTGCGTGCGGTTCATGAGGGTAAATGCGACTTCGCTTTTCCCATGCCCACGACGAGGTCGTCCCCCTCTTTTGGTTGCGGAGCGGAGTCGCGCGTCTACGCTGTCTTTGTCGATGAGCCACACGCCAGAAGCCTTGCGGGCGGTCAGCGCGCCGTTCTTAATGAGCTCCTGCACCCTGCGCGGGCTGATGCCGAGCAGCTCGGCTGCTTCCTTGGTAGTCAACATCGCGAAACCCTTCGCCAGAACGAATAGTTTTATATAGCCAATTGTAATTAAAACTATTCGTTCTGGCGAATGGTTTTAAGATTGAGGGCGCACTGACAGAAATGAACGGGCCTGGTACGCGCTGTTGCTGGATTTTGCATATTTATATAACGCCGTGCGGCCTGTTGCGCCCCGTCCGCAATTCCATTATTCTTAACAGGCTTCGCGCGAAAGCGCCAAGTGTGCCAGTGTGGCGCAACGGTAGCGCAACTGATTTGTAATCAGTGGGTTGCAGGTTCGATTCCTGTCACTGGCTCCATGAGAGTTTCGGGCTCTGTCTCTATATGGGACAGAGCCCGTTTCTATTTAGGTGGCGCGCCATCAGGTTAGCGCCCATCCCGTTTTTGGTTTGTCTCGTCCTCCAGTTTGTCTAAATCTGTAACACCAAGACCGATATTTGGCATCTAACTGTTACAGATTGAGATGAAACTTAGGGTGTTTTAGGAATATCTTGATCTGTAACATGTAGAAGCGGAATAGGCCTCTTGCTGTTACAGATCGAGACAAGGGCGGGTGCGGACCTGGATGTTCTGCTCGAGCGTGGATTTCTGGACACGCGAGCGAAGAAAATCTTCCGACCGGAGAACGAGCGTGGATAATTAACTTGGATAGGGAGCTAAGGTAAACACCGATTGTCTATCGAAGGCTTTAGAAACGACGACCCCGATTTCATTGTGGAATCGGGGTCGTTTGTGCCTGAGGAATCCGAATGGATTAATCGAGCTCCTAAGGGACTTCTTGGGTTCTTGCTAATGGTCTGCCGAGGATGTCCCCAATGCAAGCAGCGGGCATCTACTCAATATAGTTGGGATTCTTCTTGATGATCACGCGTGCAGCGATGAACGAGACGACGATGGCGATGACGGCGACAACGCACGCCAGAACGAAGTTGCCCATGGATCCATCGGGAGCGATAAAGATCAGCGCAGAAAGAAGACCGGGGCATGCTCCCGCAACATACTCCTTCAGGACGAAGATACCTGCAGGGAGTCCCGCGCAGAGGGCGCCGATTGCCGTGCCGACAAGCAGGCGGGGACGCTCGATGAGGCAGCCGTAAAATGCGGGCTCAGTTACGCCACAGAGTGCGGTGACGGCAACCGTGGTGACCATACCTCTCTTCTCCTTGTTGCCTTTCATTGCAGTTGCCAAGGCGAGACTCGTGCCGCCAATGCAGAGGTTTGAGATGAAGCCAAAGATGATGGGCGCCCAGCCGAGCTGCGCCAAGCTCGTAACTTCGATCGCGATGTAGGCCTTATCAAGACCGAGCATGACAAAATAGGGGTTAAGGGCTGCAAGGATTGGAGTAGCGATAAATGCCACGTTATCCATGAGCCACGTGGCGGCATCACTCAGCGCGTAGCCCATCATGCTGCCGGCGGGGCCGAGGATAATCAGCTCAACAGGCACGACGATGAACATGGTGAGCAGCGGCTTCAAGAACAGTTTGGTAATGTCGGGGATGATTTTCTGAAGACCGCGATCAACAAAGTACATGAACACAACGCCCAGTACGATTGGCACCACCGTGCTCGAGTAGTCATTCGTCGGGATGGGGATGCCAAGAAAGTCGAGACCCTCAGCACCGCTAATAGACGAGCTAATCATGATTGCGCCCAGCAGTGCGCCCATGATAGGCTGCATCTTCATGACGGCGGCGAGCTGATAGCCGAGGTAAACGGGCAGGAAGCTAAATGAGGCGCTGAAGATCGCCAGCAGAACCTGGGCGGTTCCGCTATCGGTGCTCAATCCACAATAATTGACCAGGAGATTCTTGATCGAAAGAATGAGTCCGCCAACGATGAGCGCCGGGACGATGGGCATGAATACCTGTGCAGAGACGTTCCCGAATTTCTCAATCAAGCCCATGGCGGTGTTACCGCTTTTAATGCCTTCTGCAAGGTCTTTGGCGGTTTGGGCATCGTCGGCAACCGTGCCACCGCCGACTTCGATTCCCGCGAAGTCGAGGAAGTCGTTGTAAGCCTCGGTGACGTTGGGGCCGATGATCACCTGAAGCTGGCCACCGCTGACTACTGCCCCGAGCGCCTGGTCGGCCGATTTGGCGAGCTGGAGATCGATGATCGAGGTGTCTCGTGCGTCGATGCGAAGGCGCGTCGCACAATGAGTTACCGATGTAATGTTCTCTTTGCCGCCAACAGCCTTTAAGACTGTTTCGGACATTGCCTGATATTTCATCTCTTTCTCCTAACCTTCCTGCTCCTGATACTTCGAGATAAGGTCTCGGTACCAATACCAGCTCTTTTTGGGGGTGCGCTCCAGATTGTTCTCGAAGTCGATATGGACAAGTCCGTATCGTTTTTCGTAGCCGTTGATCCAGCTATACAGATCCATCGTCGACCAGAGGTAGTAGCCCTCAACGCGCGCGCCGTCGCGCTTAGCCCTCATCATGTGCTCGATGAACTGGCCCAGAAGCTCGATGCGGTCATCATCGTGGATCATTCCGTCTGCGTCTGGTTGCTCATAGGCGCCATGTCCGTTTTCCGTAATAAAGATGCGGGGCGCGTCATAGCGCTCGTGGACATCCATGATGGTTGAATACATGCAACTTGGGAGTATTTCGCGGCCCCATTTATTGCGGGGAACATTGCTGTCGCGGGCGCTTTCAAACAAGGGCGCAATGCATTTTCCTTCGACCTTTTTGCTCGAACCGCCCTTATTGTTCGCCGAAACGGCAAGCTCTCCACCGTGCCAGTCGGTTACATACTCTCGGCAATACACGTTGAGTCCAATAAAATCGACTTTACCGTCTCTGAATTCTTCTACGTCATTTGGGGATCGATAGAGCGAGACGCCAAGTTTTTCAAGGATTTCGTCCATTTCTGGCGGCAGTTGACCCTGAAGTGCTGGTGCCAGAATCATGCGATTGGCGAAAAAGTCTGCGTATCGAAATACGTCATCGGGGTGCTCGGTTGCCGGGTCGAGTTCGACAACGCCGCCATCGTGGACGGCGCCGATGATGCCGTCGTAGCCCATTTGACGATATGCTCGGACTGCGAGTGCGCTTGCGCGCATCAGGTTGTACTGAAACTGCATGTACGACTGAACGTCGAGCGATCGATTGGGGGGATAGTTGCCCAACATGTTTACGCAGTAGCTGTAGAAATGCGGCTCGTTAACGGTAGCCCAGATTTTGACGCGGTCTCCAAAGCGCTCAAAGCAAATCTTGGCGTATTTGCAGAACCACTCTGCCATATCGTTGTTCAGCCATCCGCCTTTGCAAGCAAGCGTGAATGGCAGATCGTAATGGAACAGCGTAACGTTGGGCTCTATGCCATTTTCGAGGCAGCAATCAATGACCCGATTATAAAAATCGATACCCTTTTCATTCACTTCGCCGATACCCGTGGGGATGATTCGACTCCATGAAAGAGAGAAGCGATAGGTGATTTGTCCGCCTTCTTTCATCATGCGGATATCTTCTTCATAGCGATGGTAGAAGTCGCAAGATACATCACCGTCAACATGGTTGATGTTCTTATTGCTTGTGTGGTTAAAGAAATCCCACTCGCCAAGGCCTTTGCCGTCTTCGTTCCAGGCACCCTCGCACTGATAAGACGCCGTGGCGGAACCCCAGAGAAACGGGATGTTGTTCACGTTGCCCATGAATCCCCTTTCCATCATTCAACACGGTGGATACGTGTGGCGGAATTATGATTAAGATGACGTCAACTGATTTGAATCATAGGAGAACGACCAAAGCTGTTTGATTCAATAAATGAACCATGATTTCGAGGAGAGCGGAAAGAGGGATCACGTGAATATCAATGACTTCGATGTGCTCAATCGCATTAGCTCCATCATCAACAGCGAGTTTGGGTCAAACGATGCCGCCATCGCTCGATATCTCATCGCTCACATTAGGCGTTCGAGCGAAATCAATGTTGCCGCAATAACCCGCGATGCATTCGTGACTCGTTCCGCTGTTCGTCGTTTCTGCAATCGATTGGGCTACCAGTCTCTTAGCGATTTGAAAGAATCATTTACTCAGTCAGTCTTTCCAAGCGACTTAAGCCATCGAGAGGAGGAATTTGGCTACGAGGAGTACAGGGCAGAGCTCGACGTTCGCATGATCGAGATGTTCGCTGAGGTTGAAAGCGGCGTGTCCGATATCGCTATTAAGCATCTTGTCGACGAAATTGATGGCCATAAAAACGTTGAAATCTGGTGCACCAATAATGTGAGCGCCAATCTCGTACGATTTCAGCAGGAAATGTTTTATGCGGGCAAGATAGTTCGCATAGTTGCTGGGGCTAACGTCGCGGAATTGAAAAACATGGGAGACGCTTCGCAGTCATTGATAATTCTCGTATCGGTCTCCGGGCTATTTGCGTCACAGGCGCGTGAGTATCTTGATTGCCGTTCGGGCAGGAAGATTCTAATTACTGCGTTTAGCAACGATGACAAATCGAGGTCTTTTGACCGTGTATATCGTCTTGGTAATGCGGGAAACGGAATTGACCGACTCGGCGTTTATTCGAAATACGCCATGACTTATTTTTTCGACTTGCTATCGTCGTGTTACTTGAGTCGCTACCCCTGCACCAAGGGGGAGCCGCTCTATGGGTCTACTTTGGCCTGGCCCGAGTAGTTGCGGCTTTACAGTTCTCTCGCCTGGAGAATGAACGTGGATAATCTGCCACTTTGGCCTTAGAGCCGCGCTAAAAGTGGGAGATAATCCACGCTCGATCGTGGCGTGGAAGCCCCGATCTCGACCTATATATAGGTGCAAATAAGCTGGTATCGAAGTTCGATACTGAAGGTGTACTCCACTACAGCAAAGTGTTACCTTGGGAAACGTCACCTCAGTATCCAAAACCACTGTCCTTCATATCCAAACTCAATAAAACCGCAGGTCACGGCTATATAGATACGCCCGGCACCGTGTATCTAGAGGTTTTCGTTGACAGCCCCCAAGGTGGCATCGTATTATCTTCTTCGTTCGCGGGGGCGGCGGTCCAAAAGACCAAAGGACCTGCGGATACTTGAACGATTGGGAGTTTGCCCGAGTGGTTAATGGGGACGGGCTGTAAACCCGTTGGCTCTGC
>JAEZNV010000079.1 GCA_023441725.1 Actinomycetes bacterium
GCCCAACGTTCCCTCGCAGATCGTACGGTCCATGAACCTCAACGACCCCGCCGCGCCCTTCTGCGTTCCGGCATAGACCGCCACATCGATAAAGAGCTTGGGATAGAACTGCTGAGGATAGGCACCCGCGGCCAGGAGCCCGGCCTTAGTAACATTGCCCTGGGAGTCGAGGAAATTCAGGCGCTCCAGCTTCGTTTTCTTGTCCGGCGCGCCGCGCATTGCACGGGGTGTCAGCGAGAAAGCACGCTCTATCGTGCGGTCGACCAGGGCCTCGTCAAGATCGCCTGCGACCGCGCCGGGTACTGCATCGCGATCACTGGGGCTCGTCCGTTCATACGATGACAAGGACAGGACCTCGGTCGACGAGAGCGGAACATCTTTGTCATCGATGCGTTTGTAGCTGCCGCCTTGAGCGCCCCGCTCTATGACATAACACGGCTTGCTCGACGGGTCGAGCTCCTCAATCGTGATGACCAGAACCACGGTGCCCTGGAGCTCCACGCGTTCAATGGTGTATTTGGGCGGATTGGCCAGTTTTCCGCGACCGCCGGCATCACCCATGCCCGCTACGAATTGGTTGAGCACCTTCTCGGTCTCAAAGTTCTCAACCGGGACAAAGCCCGCGCGCTCGCTCACGCCGAGCACGATAATTCCGCCAGCGGTATTCGCGAATGCGCTAACCGTTTCCCATACGTCGCGGGAAAGCGTCGTGGCGCTCTCCTTGACCTCGACGTTAAGATCGTCCGAGCCCATGCGCTTTAAGGACTCGAGCAGACCGGTCAGCTCGTTTTCGTTCATCTGCATGTCCTTTCGCTCGGCCCGGCGGAGAATGCCGCGAATAGATTTCCTTCGTCTCTCAGTTATCTCTCGTAATTATCTCTCATCTTACTGCTATCTCTCATATTAGAGATAAGTGAGAGATGAAAGATAAGATGTCTGCCATTTGTTTCATTTAAACATGTTTTTGCTGGTAGAACAATCAGTATTGAGACAATACCATGATTGCCTGTCTCTTTGCTGATCAGTTATCTCTCGTAATTATCTCTCGTCTTTGTGCCATCTATCGTATTAGTGACAAATGAGAGATGAGAGATACGTGAGTGATGGACGAGCGTGGATTATTGGACGGTCGGAAAATCCCTCAAACAAAAAACGGGGCCGGCCTTACGCCGAACCCCGTTTTCAAACGGTCAGTTAGTTATCCAACGCGCGAGCATAGCAGTCAACTTTACGCCGCCGCGAACACTCCCAAGCCCGTTCCGATGATGCAGATCGCGAAGATGCCAATAATAATCCAAATGGTCTTGACACCCTTTTTATAGAGGGCAACGCAAGCGAACGTTGCCAGCAAGGGCAGCAGACCGGGGAAGATCGAATCGAACAGATCCTGCAGGACAATCTCCGAACCACCCACATCAAAGGTCAAAGCCGTGGACAGCGAGACCTGTGCCGCAATCATGGCGCCGATAACGGTCATTCCGAGAACGCCGGCAGCATGCGTCATGCGAGACATAAGGTTGTTCTCTTCGGACTGCTGCAGGAACTTGGTTCCCAGGTCGTATCCCAGATGGGCGGCGACGATACGCGTTGCAAAGTTAATCACGGAGTAGATGAGCGCGTACACGATGGGGCCGAGCGGGTTGCCCGTCGACGCGATGCCAATACCAATGCCGGCGGCGACCACGCGGAACGTACCCCAGTAGAACGAATCACCAATGCCGGAAAGCGGTCCCATGAGGCCGACCTTCATAGCGTTAATCGAGGACGTGTCGAAGTTCTTATCGGCAGCCGCCTGCTCTTCCATCGAAACCGTAAGGCCGGCTACAAACGGAAGCACATGAGGCGTGATGTTAAAGAACTCGGTATGGCGATCGAGCGCCGCATAGTAATCGTCGTCGTTGGGATAGATCTTTCGCAGGGGCTTCTGAATGGTGTACATGAAGCCCATTGCCATCATCTTGTCGTACGACTGCGAGCACTGGCTCGTAAACTGGCGAAGGAACATGCTCCGATACATATCGGGAGTCATAATCGCGTCCTTCTTGGCCTCTTTGAGGTCGGTGTTCTGGGTAGCCATTAGAAGTCCTCCTCTTCATCCTCGGCAACCGCCTGCGGACCGGACGAGCCCTCGCGGAAGGCCAGGAGCAGTGCGACGCAAATGGCAGCTGCGGCGACGCCGATAACGTCCATCTTGAGGTAGATGACCATAATGAATCCCAGGAACAGCCAAGGAAGCAGCTTGTTATCGCCCATGGTCCTGATAAGAAGTGCGAAGCCGATGCAGACCATGACGCCGGATGCAACGTTGAGGCCGTCCATCACAAACTGCGGAATCGCGTTGAGCGCATTGTTGATGAGGTCGGCACCAAAGAACAGCGAGCAAAACACCAGCAGTGCAGACGGAATGCCAATCGACAGCGGCACGATGGTCAGATGGTACAGGTTCGCCTTGGCAAGATCGCGATTTGCCAGAGCGGTCTCAATCTTCTTGCAGGCAAAGGCACCCGGAACGGCGTAGCAGAAGTTGCGCCACACCTGAAGGAAGACGGAGACGGGAAGGGCGAGTGCGACGGCAGTTGCCGTGCCCGTACCCGTAATGACGGCAAACGCGCAGCCAAGCACGCCGGAAGCATAGACCTCGGGAGGAACCGCCGCGCCGACCATGATGGCGCCCATGAACATGGACTCCAAAGCAGCGCCGACGATAACGCCCTGCTGGACATCGCCAAGGATCAAGCCAACGAACAGGCTCGTAAACAGCGGACGACCAAGCATCGTAATGCCAAATAATTGCTCGTCCATGGACGCAATAAATGCGACCAGTGCAACTAGAAGATACTGGACAACCATTTCGATCAACCCCAGAAACAGGTCTGCAGGCGAGGCATTCTGCGCAGCTCGCCTGCAGACAACCGCAGCAATTTGAGAGGATTAGTAGTTCATCTGGTGATAGTAACGACGCGTGGTGAGCGGGTGGTTACGGACGTGCTCGAGATGGCAGCTCAGACGCTCGGTAATGGTGTAGGTGACCATCGGGGAGACGATCTTGCGGAACTCGGGGTCGCTGAACGGCAGCTCGACCTCGGCGGTGTCGAACTTGTTCACGCGGACATGGACGCCCTTCTCGTCGGCGAGCATGTGGGTGAAGTTGTCCACGCGGTCCATGAGCTTGCGGGTGTCGTCCTCGCCGTAGAGCATGATGAGGCTCGTGCCCTCCTCGCACAGCTCGATGGTGCCGTGGAAGAACTCGGCGGCGTGGATGGACTTGGTCTTGATCCACTGCATCTCCTCGAGGATGCACATGGCGTAGTCGTAGGCCTCGCCCCAGAGCATGCCGGAGCCGATCACCATGTGGTAGTCGGTGTCCTTGAAGTCCTCGGCCATGGCGGCGCAGCGCTCGTCCTGGGCGTCCTTGGCCTTGATGAGGTACGGGGCGATGTTGCCGAACTCCTCCATGAAGGTGTCGTACTTGGGGAAGGCGCCGGCGTTCTTGAGGAAGCGGGCGACCAGCGTGATCTGGTAGGTGTAGATGGCCTCGCACAGGACGTCGTCCTCGGCGAAGCTGAAGAACTTGTAGTCGGCGTACTCGGTGGCCGGGGTGTTGTCGTTGGAGACGTACATCAGCGTGCGGGCGCCCTGCTCCTGGCAGAACTTGGCGGCCTCGATGATCTCGGGGGTGGTGCCGGTGCGGGTGGAGAAGACGCAGACCGAGTCCTTGTTGAAGGCCTTGGGCGGGCATGCGAGGAACTCAGCGGCGATCTCGCAGTGGACGTCGACGTCGGCCGTGGTGGTCTCGACCCAATACTTCATCGGGAGCGTGTGGGCCCAGGTGCCGCCGCAGCCGATGAAGAAGATGTTGGAATAGCCCTGCTCGCAGACCTTGTCCACGGCAGCCTCAATCTGAGGACGGAGAGCGAGGGCATCGCTCACAACCTTCTCGTAACGAGGCTCATCGAAATTGAACATCCCTTACTCCTAACTCACTTGGATGAACCCTTCATTCATCCCATGACGTTATAATACTTTATATAACTAACTATGCAAGAGCTATTTCAGATTTTTTTTGATTTTTCTTTAATAAAAAGCCCGCCAATCAAATGATCGACGGGCTTAAGAAAGGAGGACCTGGTTAATAAATGCTAGACAATGGCATGTTTCCAGCTAGAAAACGTCCTTGGCAAGTACCTTTGAGTCATTGGGAACCTGACGGATTTCGATAACCACGCCATCGTTCACAAGCTCTTGGATATGCTCGGCATCGGTTTCGGTCGCAAAGATCGCGGGGGTCGGATGAAGTGTGGTCTCGGGAGACTTTCGAGTTCCGCCCAGATTGATCTCCTTGATGTCTTTGCAACCCTTAGCAAGGCGATAGGCATCCTCGATCGTCTCGACAATGATAAACAGCGAATACTTGTCGGTGACGCCGCTGTTGAGCGCCTCGATAGCAGCGTCAACATCCTTGATGACGAGTTTAACGCCGCTGGGGCGGGCGAGCCTCAAAGCGGCTTTTCTCATATCGTCTTTTGCCACGGCGTCGCTGGCACACAGGATGCAATCGACATCCAGCGCATGTGTCCAAGACATGGCGACCTGGCCGTGAATCAATCGGTAATCGACCCTCGTAAGCTTAATCATCAAAAACATCTCCACACGTAATAAAGGTAATGACAGGGTTGAATTATTCGTTGAAGCTTGAGCTAGAACTCTTCTTCTTCGACATCGGCGAGCATATCCGCCGCCTCACAAAGCTGAATAAATGAACGCGACCCCTCGACCGCGGCTTTGGCCTTGTCCGCATCCAGGGAGTCCAGCTGTGTAACCATTTCCACCAGCAGCGGCAAGTTCATTCCGGTGATCAACGTAAACGATCCGGTGGCCTGCCTCTGGATGAATTCGTTGTTTACAGAGCCGCCAAAGATGTCAGTCACGACAAACCAAGAGTCGGCAGGGTCCCTCGTCTCCATCCATGCATCAATCAACGCCGCGACGTCCCTTGAATCGTCATCGATATAGGCGCACAGGCACTCGATTCGGTCGTTAGTGCCCATCAGAATCTCCAGAGAGCTTTTCATGCCTTGGGCGAGATAACCATGACTCGCTAGCAATATCTTATTCATAGTTCTCCAATACCAATAGGACGTACTATATTGTCATAACAAAGTATATTAGCAATCTGCCCTACGTGGTGTGTCTATTTTCCAAATCCGCGAACGGTAGCAATTGGTCGGTAAATCGCCCAATCTATCTCTAATTTACAAATAGAACTTCAGTCGCTCGGTGCAGTACACCTGACGGGAGATGAAAAGCGGCTCGCCGCTTGGAGCATAACGTCTATCGACAAACAGAAGCAGCGGAGACTCCAGCTCCACGTTAAGGTATGCCGCCTCGAGCTCGCTCGCATAGCAGACCTCGAGTGTACGCGTGTTGGGGCCCATCTTGATCCCCTGGCGATCGAGTACCGCCATCAGCGAATCCTCGAGGGACTCATGCTCCAAAAAAGAAAGCACAGCGGAATAGCTATTGGTTTCCAGCATCGTGGGCTTGTCATCCACAAGGCGCAGACGACGACTACGCAATACCTTTTGGGTATCGTCTACGCCCAGGAACTTCGCGTCTCGCAGGCTTGGGAAGTCCCAGCCCATTGCGAGAACCCTGGTAGACGCCTGTTTTCCCGCAAGCTGGCACGAATGGGTAAAGCTCTCACGGTCGTCCGCGGCATACATCTGTGTGTCCGACGAAACGAACGTGCCCTTGCCGCGGGCCCTCTCAACAAGCCCAGCATCTTCCATTTCTTTAATTGCGGAGCGAACCGTTATTCGGCTCACGCCAAATTGCTCGATGAGCTCCGCCTCGGTCGGAAGCTTATCTCCCGGGCGGTACGTGCCGTTGGCGATCGAATCAGAAAGCGCACGAACAATCTGTTTGTACAGGGGGATAACGCTATTTGCTTCAACCATATCAACCATACCTTTGCAAGGAATCAGCAGTTTATAGATAGATGACTTATATTGTATTAGAACTTTTTAGGAGTCCATATATTTCCTAAATGATTCGGTAAACGGGGTGTTATTTCACTTTAGTGGGGTGCAGCGGCTACCCGCGGCATTCGTTATCAACCTAGCTAGGCTAGTCCACCCACATCGTCTCCAGTTCGCCGCAGAGCCGCGGCCCCATATGGGTATACTCACGAGGATTCGACTCGATTCGCCCCCGCTGGGGCGTCAAAGGAGACTGCATATGCCCACCACCTCAACCGACCCGCGCGCTGCTGCTGCCGCGCTGCTGGTACCCGGCACTACCTGCCACGGCTTTGCCGTCGAGCGTTGCGAGACCGTGCCCGAGCTCGACTCGGACGCCTACGTGCTGCGCCACACCGCCTCGGGCGCTCGCCTGCTGTACCTGGCGTGCGACGACGAAAACAAGGCCTTTGCCATTGGCTTTAAGACGCCGCCGGCCGATTCCACCGGCGTGTTCCATATTCTTGAGCACTCGGTGCTGTGCGGATCGGCTAAGTTCCCCGTCAAGGAGCCGTTTGTCGACCTGATCAAGAGCTCCATGCAGACGTTCCTCAACGCCATGACCTACCCCGACAAAACCATCTACCCCGTTGCCACCACCAACGAGCAGGATCTGTACA
>JAEZNV010000055.1 GCA_023441725.1 Actinomycetes bacterium
CTCGTCCTCAAACGCATGTATGTTGGAAATCTCATTCATAGCATCTTAGGATAGCGCCCCTGCCACGTACCCGTCCGCATGTGCGATAATGTCGAACGATATGCACGAATTGACCACCGCGTCGCCAGGCCTTGCGCCCGGCCGCGCCCTTACTATATGCGAAGGAGTCCCATGGCATCCAAATACTCCATGAACGACCGTCCCAGCTGGCCTCGCCGCGCCATCGTTACCGCCGGCGAGCCCTACGGCAACAAGGGCCTTCACTTTGGCCACGTCGGCGGCGTCTTTGTCCCGGCCGACTTCTTCGCCCGCTTCCTGCGCGACCGCCTGGGCCGCGAGAATGTCATCTTCACCTCGGGAACCGACTGCTACGGATCGCCCATCATGGAGAGCTACCGCAAGCTCAAGGAGAACGAGGGCTACGACAAGTCCATTAGCGAGTACGTCGAGTCCAACCACTCCCGCCAGGCCGCGACCCTCAACAACTACAACATCAGCTGCGACATCTACGGCGGCTCGGGCCTTGAGCCGGCGGCCCAGATCCACAACGAGGTGACCGCCGAGATTATCGAGCGCCTGCACGAGCAGGGCACCATCTCCAAGCGCTCCACGCTGCAGTTCTACGACGCCAAGGCCGGCACGTTCCTCAACGGCCGCCAGGTCATCGGCCGCTGCCCCATCCAAGGTTGCAAGTCCGAGAAGGCTTATGCCGACGAGTGCGACCTGGGTCACCAGTTTGAGCCCGAGGAGCTCATCGCGCCCAAGAGCCAGCTCACCGGCGAGGTGCCCGAGCTGCGCCCGGTCGATAACCTCTACTTCGACCTGCCGGCCTACCTCGACTTTATGAAGACCTACACCGCCAAGCTTGCCCAAAACCCGCAGGTTCGCTCCGTGGTCTCCAAGACCATGGATGAGTGGCTGCTGCCGGCTCAGCTCTACATTCAGAACAAATTCCGCGAGGCCTTCGACGCCGTCGAGGACCAGCTCCCCGAGCACACCGTGCTGGAGCCCGAGGGCAACAAGAGCAGCTTTACCGTCACCTTCCCCAGCTGGAAGGAGCGCGACGACGCCCACGCGGTGCTCGCCAACGGCGGCGTGCGCTTCCGCAGCGGCAAGGCACTCGTGCCCTTCCGCATCACCGGCAACATCGACTGGGGCGTTCCGGTGCCCGAGGTCGACGGCGTCTCCGACGTCACCTGCTGGTGCTGGCCCGAGAGCCTGTGGGCACCCATCAGCTACACCCGCACCGTGCTCGCACGCGATGCCAAGGCCGCCGGCGTGACCGAGGGTGTCGCTGCCCAGGATGCCGCCCTTATGGGCGAGCCCGCCGCCGATTCCACGCAGGTCCCCGCTCCCACCTACCAGCACAGCTCGCTCGACTGGCGCGACTGGTGGTGCTCGGATGACGCACAGATCTACCAGTTCATTGGCCAGGACAACATCTACTTCTACTGCATCGCGCAGACCGCCATGTGGGAGGCCCTGGGTTGGAACCTCACGCAGAGCACCGTCAGCGCCTGCTACCACCTGCTCTACATGGGCAAAAAAGCAAGCTCGTCCTCGCAGACGCCTCCCCCGCCGGCAGACGACCTGCTCAACCACTACACCTGCGAGCAGATGCGCGCGCATTGGCTGTCGCTCGGCCTGTCCGAGAAGCCGGTAAGCTTTAGCCCCAAGGCATACGACACCCGCGTGACCGGCAAGGACAAGGACGGCAACGAGGTGCGCGCCTGCGACGACAAGCGTGTCATCGATCCTGCCCTTAAGGAGAGCGCCCTTTTGACCGGCGTCTTCAACCGCCTGGCCCGCAGCTGCTTCTACGGCGTCGCCGTCAAGGAGGGCGACGAGAGCCCCTATCGCAACGGCTACATTCCCGCCGGCGCCGCCTCGGCCGCCGTGGTGGAGGCCGCCGAGCAGGCCGCCCTCGCGTTTGAGCAGGCCATGTACAAGTTCGAGACGCACCACGCGCTCGCCGTGTGCGACGACTACCTGCGCGCCGCCAACAAGCGCTGGAGCGACGCCTCCAAGGCCGCCAACAAGCTCGAGGGTAGCGAGGCAAACGCCGCAATGACGCAGGCACTGGTCGACGCCTTTACCGAGCTGCGCGTGGCGACCGTGCTCATGCACGGCATCGTCCCGGCCGGCTGCGAGCTCATCTGCGAGTACTTCGACGTCGACCCGGTCGCTTTCTTTAGCTGGGATAACATCTTTGCCTCCACGGACGAGTTCGTGGAGAGCCTAGGCGAGAAGCCCGGCGAGCACCGCGTGAAGCCGCTGCCCCCGCGCTTCGACTTCTTTAGCAAGCACGAGAGCCAGTACTAGGCAAACGCTAAGGCAGAGTAGTCAATTTGGGACGGGGCTATTTTAGCTACCCCGTCCCAAATTTAACTGCAACGCCTGCCGAAACGGACGGGTAGCTAAAATAGCCCCGTCCCAAATTGACTACTTTTACTGGAATGGAAAGGAAAGACGGATGTCCAAGCCGCGTCGTCGTAAGCAGAAAAAGCAGGTTAAGCCCGAGCTCAAGCTTAGGCAGTTTGCCGCTACCGAGCTTTCCGGCCGGCTTGCCGCCCAACACTCCGCCGCCGACCTGCCGCGCTTTATGGTCGACACGGTTGCCGGCGCCTATACGCCTGCCGATGCTGAGCGCATGATCGAAGGCTTTGGCGCCGCAGCCACGCGCCCGGTCACGCTGCGCGCCAACACGCTCAAGGCGACCGCCGAGGACATCGCCGCTGCACTCGACGCCGCCGGGATCGCCCACCAAACCGTCGCATGGTATCAGGATGCCTTCATCCTGCCCGAGGCCCAGGTTTCCGATCTGTGGGATCTCGACATCTACCGTGACGGCAAAATCTATCTGCAGAGCCTGTCGTCCATGATGCCGCCGTTGGTCCTGGGCGCTCAGGCCGGCGAGGACATCCTGGACATGTGCGCGGCCCCTGGCGGCAAGACGCCGCAGATCGCCGCCCTCACGCAGGGACAGGCGCACCTTACCGCCTGCGAGATGAGCATTCCCCGCGCCGAGAAGCTTGAAGCCAACCTCCACCGCCAAGGCGCAAAAAACGTGCCCGTCATGCGCA
>JAEZNV010000089.1 GCA_023441725.1 Actinomycetes bacterium
TCATCTGGGTCATCGACCCCGAGGACTATAAGGCCGACGTGCTGTTTGTCTTTGAGAACGGCCGCGTGGTGCGTGTCGCACTTTCTGGATACGTCACCAAGACCAACCGCAAGCGCCTCAAGAACGCCATCTACGGCGGCAGCAAGCTGCTGTATGCCCAGGTGCTCAAGGAAGATCGCGACATCGCGCTGGTCTCGAGCGACTATCGTCTGATGAACTTCAACACGTCGCTGCTCAAGACCAAGACGACCACCAACACGCAGGGCGTCCAGGCCTTTACCGCCAAGAAGGGCCGCTCAGTCACCACCGTCGGCACAACCGAGGAAATCCTTGGCGCCGGCGTCTCGGCCGAAAAGTTCACCGCGCAGAGCCTCCCCTCTGCCGGCGCCCTCATGAAAGAAAGCGACATGCCGAGTCTGTTTGACTAGGTACTACGGCAACGAGATCGTTAGATACTTCGCAAAGCGACGAGGCCCGGAACGCAACGGCATTGCGCCCGGGACTCGTCGTTTTTCTTCTCAACCATTTTTTAACGCAGATAAATTGATTTCTGCTTATTTTTCTGCGTAAAAAATGTCAGCGTCACTGCTTCGATGCCCTTTGGTCAGTCGTTAGCAAAACTTGCAAAAGTTAGCAAAACTTGCAAAAATTAGCAAAAGTTGCAAAGGAGCTACCATGGAGTACAGCAAGAACCCCTTTACCCCGACGTTCGGAAGCGTCCCTCCCTTTCTAGCGGGTCGCGAGCATATCCTGCGTGACATCAACCGTGGCTTCATCAACGGCCCGGGAGATCCCAACCTGTCAACCATTTTTACTGGCGCAAGGGGAACGGGCAAGACGGCGCTTCTCTCGCTCCTTTCAAAAACAGCGCTTGAACACGGCTGGATCGCAGCAAATGTCTCCGCCATGCCAGGCATGCTCGAAGATATTATCGAGCGAACCAAAGAAGCCGCAGATAGCTACCTCTCACAGCCTCACGCGCGCATAAACGGTGTTCAAATTGGCCCAGTGGGCATCGATTGGACATATGCTCAAGAGGCTCAAGGCAACTGGCGCACGCGCATGAATGGCATCTTTAAGCAACTCGAAAAACATGACATCGGACTTCTCATCACCATCGATGAAGTCACCGTCGATCTCGAAGAAATGCTTCAATTTGCCTCTGTTTACCAGCACTTTGTACGCGAAGGTAAAAAAGTTGCCCTACTCATGGCAGGACTGCCCTACAAAGTATCGGCGTTGCTGCGTAACGATTCCGTCTCGTTCCTCAGGCGTTCCCAATATCATCAGTTGGGACGAATCACTGACGTTGAAATTGCAAACGCATTCCGCAAAACCGTTGAGGCCGAAGGCCGCTCAATCACGCCAGAAGCGCTCGAGGATGCCGTGAAGGCCGTCGACGGATTTCCCTATATGATGCAGCTCGTCGGATATCGCACATGGGATGTTTCGGAGAACTCGCCCAAAATCAGTGCACCTGATGTACAGCAGGGTTCTCTGCTTGCCCGCATGGAGCTGCGCGATCGAATTCTCGAAACGACCTATCGAGAGCTTTCCGATAAAGACATTGAGTTTTTGCTCGCGATGCTGCCCGATTCTGGCCCCAGCAGGGTCTCGGAGATAGCCAAACGCATGGGCGTCGCCAGCAACTACGCAAGCCAATACAAACGCCGCCTCCTGGAGGACGGCGTCATTGGAGAGCGCGGGCGTGGTCTCGTTGGCTTTGACATTCCCGCGTTCAGGGAATTCTTGAACGAGAAGGCGTTTTAGCACGCCGGAATTGTCCGCGGAAGCATCAACGCATGGCAATCAGCATTCCTCTTGGTAAGGATAGCAAGCATTTTCCACCAACACCGATTGCCATGCGTTCTTCTTGCCCTTAGGCGAGCTTGCGAGCGAGCTCTCGCACCTCTTCCAACTTGGGTGAGGATGCCATGCTGTCGCGCTCGGTCATACCGCTGATGGTGACAATGCCCTGGTCCTCCCACTTGCAGTATGCGCAAGCTGACTTGTACATAGCGATCGCCGCATCATAGACGCCTTCGCTGTGGCTATCGAGCAAAAGGGCCGTCTTGGTGAACGGGAAGCCCGTGGCACCGAAGGCGTACAGGCGGTCAATAGCGGCTTTCTCCTGCGCAGTAATATCAAACCAGTAGATAGGCGAAGCGAAGACAACCATATCGGCGCCTTTCAGCGACTCGATCACGTCGGCCATGTCATCCTTCTGCACGCAAGTGCCCTCATGGGCGAAGCAATACTGACACCCCAGGCAACCAGCGATTTTCTTGCTGGCAACACGGACGACCTCGACCGTATTGCCGCCCTCACGCGCGGTCTCGGCAAACGCCTCGACCATGGTGTCGGTATTGGCGCCCTTGCGCGGGCTACCACTCAATACAACGATATTCATAAGAATCTCCCTCCTTCATGCCGCAGGCGCGCGGCATATTTTTTGTTTTAACCAAAACAGATGGAGCTATGCAGTCGCCTCGTTTCAGCTACTTCCACTTAGTAATAGGAGCCACTGGTCAAAAGCCTGTCAACATCAAAACAAGTTTTCAATCTATCGATTCTACGTGAGGCAATGGTCCCCATTTGATGCCCGCACTGTTTGCGCACTAGGGAGCAAAAGAATCTGGCCGCCGCTCAAATAAGATCACCGCCATCTTGCATAAACGACGCCATGTTAAGGTGCCTGACGCCATCCCTCTCCTGCAATAGAGGATCAAGCGTGAACAAGTAGCGCGGATACCCATCCCTGATGTGGCCGAACGGCCTGTACTCGCGCTCCTCGACGCCTCTGTCGGCAATCGACATAGAGACCTGGATGTAGGCGTAAGCATTGCGCCTACGAGCGATGAAGTCACACTCGAGCTTCCCAATACGGCCCACAGAAAGCTCGTACCCGCGCGATGCAAGATAGAGGTAGAGCACGTTCTCCAACGCCGGCCCGTAGTTAATCCTCGCATCCGTGTTCATGGCGAAATAGAAGCCGGGATCAGCCAGGTAGTACTTCTCTTCGCGGATAAGCGATCGCCGAGACTTGAGATCGAACCTCGAGCAGCGATAAAGGATCTTCGCGTCAACAAGAATCTGGATATACCGATTGAGCGTTTCGCGCTTGATGGGAATCTTCTCGACATCATTGAAGTACGCAAGGAGGTTCTTCAGGTTCGTCGGCGCACCAAAGTTGTTGATGAGATACGTCTGGACGGCATCGAAAACCGAGACATTCTTAATCTTGTTCGAATGTTTGACGTCCTTTTCAAAGATCTCATGAATAACACTCTTGATATAGGTGCGCTTTTCATCCTCGCCCTCATACTCCAACGCTTTGGGAAATCCTCCAAGGGTCAGGTACTCGGTAAACTCTCCTACGAGAACGTCATTGACAGGCTTGCCGAGAAAACGCTTCATATCGATATATTCCGCAAAGTCGAGTGGGAACACTTCGAACTCGATATAGCGACCCGTCAGCTTTGTAACAAGCTGCCCAGAAAGCAGATATGAATTCGAACCGGTAATGAAAATGGACCAACCGCCATCTGTCCGGTAGCCGTTGATGAGCAGCTCGAATTCCTCTACGTTCTGAATCTCATCGATGAAGAGGTACTTCGTCCCCTCAGTGTCTGCTGAGGTCGACATGTCAATCAGATTTTCGAGCTCATCGGTCGTCTTGACCTTCCTGTTCTCCCGTGAGTCGAGGTCGATATAGATGATGTGGTCGCTCGCTACACCGGATTCCACAAGTTCGCCTGCGATTGATTGCATGAGGCAGGATTTACCACACCTGCGAACACCGGTGATTACCTTGATCATCCCGTCATCGTGGTAGAAACCACGCATTTGCTTCAGATACTTTTCACGTCGGTATATACGCAAGATGCACCCCCTTTTTTTAGTGTCAATTTTATCAGTTATGGGGGTACTTTTTTACATTTTATAAAAAAGCGTACCGATAACTTATTCTCACTTAGTTTCGGAAGTCGAGCAGGCGGTCGCGGTAGTACCCGTACTGCGCCCGGCGTGCCTCGATCTCGGCAGGGATACCGTCGGTGAGCGATTTCGTTAGGGTGTCGAAGCGGTCGAGGATGTCGACGACCTTCTGCTGGGTGCCGATGGATGGGGCGGGAATCTCGACCCTCGATAAGTCCACAAGCGCGGCTTCGATTACCTTTTTCGGTTTAGCGTATTGCTCTTCAGATCATCGTGGTGTGCTCGTAGCCGCGCTCCACGAGGAGCCGCTCGGCAACGTCGAGAATCTTCTCGACCGTCTCCTCCGGGTACTTATTGCGTGCCACGGGCACCTCCGTCCTTGTTATCGCGATAAACATACCATGAGTGGCGTACGGGTCGAGAAGGGCTGGCGCCAAAAGAGCCCAACGGCCGTTACGGCTTCGTTAGAAACGCGCCCCACCATGGATGGTGAACCCGAAAGGTAAGGCGCGCGGGCACGGCGACTCGGCCCGCGCGCCCGGAAGAGAAAGGACGAACCCATGGGTTACATGCTCGAGACGCGCGGGCTCACCAAGCGCTTCGGCCGCGGCGACCAGGCGCAGGATGCCGTGGCCGACGTGAGCCTTCATATCCGCGAGGGCGAGGTGTACGGGCTGCTCGGCCCCAACGGCGCCGGCAAGTCGACAACGCTCAAGATGATCTGCGGGATGCTGCGGCCGACGGCCGGGGAGATCCTCTTTGCCGGGCACGCTTGGCGCCGCGAGGACCTCTACGCAATCGGCAGCCTCATCGAGGAGGCGCCGCTCTACCCCAACCTCACCGCACGCGAGAACCTGCGCGTGCGCACCACGCTGCTGGGCCTACCCGAGAGCCGCGTAGATGAGGTGCTCGCCGCCGTAGACCTCGCGGACACCGGGAAGAAGCGCGCCGGGCGCTTCTCGATGGGCATGCGGCAGCGCCTGGGGCTCGCGCTGGCGCTGATCGCCCGGCCACGCCTGCTCGTGCTCGACGAGCCCACCAACGGCCTCGACCCCATCGGCATCGAGGAGCTGCGCGACCAGATTCGCGGCTTCGCGGCTGCGGGCACGACGGTGATCGTCTCGAGCCACATCCTCTCCGAGGTGCAGCAGATGGCGGACACCATCGGCATCATCTGCGGGGGGCGCCTCGCCTACGAGGATGCGCTTCGGCCCGGGCAGGACCTCGAGGAACTCTTCATGAGCTTCTGCCGGGAAGGGCGACGAGCGCGCGGGGAGGTGGCGGCATGACGGGCGAGAAAGGCGGCCTGCTCGCGGGTCTGCGCGCCGAGGCCCTGAAGTCGCGCCACGCGGCACCGGTTCGCCTGGCCGTGCTCATGGCGCTGCCGATGCCGCTGCTCGGCGCGATGCCCTACCGGGGCGTGCAGATCTTCAGCGCGTGGAACT
>JAEZNV010000124.1 GCA_023441725.1 Actinomycetes bacterium
GCCTTGGTCTCCTCCTGCGCCGTCGAAAGCGAATCGGCCAGGTTCTCAATATCCTCCACACGCCTCCATGGCTTTCGAAAGAGCGATTTGCATTCATTGATCGTGACCCGGATAAGCCAGCGACGAAGATGTTCCCAACTTTCAAAGTGTCCATCGCTTTTAAGCAACTTAAGAAAAACGTCTTGGGCAATATCGTCGGCATCGGCGCGATCGCGCAGGTACGTCAATGCGATCCGAAACACGACATCCCGGTGATCTTCGACCGCCTGTCTAAATGCTTGTTCTTCCATAATCACCTCCCGGTGACGGTAATGATTCTTGATGAGGCCTCACCATTGATACGCTCTGGCCGAACGGAATGTTTCAAATTCAAGCAGGAAAAACCTACCAAAAAAACCTGTCCCATATTGGCAGGTTTTTTCAACAAAAAAGACCCGCTCCCCTGTTGAGAAGCGGGTCTTTGGAAGGACGGTTAACGTTCTAGGAAATTACTCCTCGTCGTTGTCCTTGGCCTCTTCGGCGTCGTCGGTGTCCACGAGCTGGTTGAGCAGCTCGTCGAGGGAAGCCATGTCCTCGTTGATCGCACCGTTGGCGGGAGCCTTCTTGTCGTCGATCGGGGCGCCCAGGAGCTCCTCGTCGGCGTCGGCGTGATGCGTCGGAGCGGAGGTGCCCAGCAAGATATCGTCCGGACCGTCGGGGCTAAAGACCATCTGCAGCAGCTGCGAGAGGTCTTCCTCGTCGGCAACGTCGTCGTTGTTCTCGAGGATGTAGAGCAGATCGTGGGCCTCGAGGCCGTCACGGAGCTCCTCGATCGCCTTGGCACCGATGCCGTCGATGCGCAGCAGATCCTCCTCGGACTTACCAACCAGGTCGCCGACCGTCTCGATGCCGACCTCGCTGAACTTGTTGGTCCAGCGCTGCGACACGCCCAGGTCGTCGAACAGGTACAGGCGAGCCTTCTCGGCGGAGATGGTGTGGCCGTTGCGGGTGAACGAACCGTCAGCACCACCAAACTCGTCATAACCGGCCCAGTCGAGCTGCTGCGGGAGCTGCTCGTCCAGGTCCTTGAGCTCCACCGGAGCCCACTCGGGCAGCGACTTGGCGTTGGGCGAAGCCGGACCGTCGATGTCCACGTAGCCGTCGGCCGTGCGATACGTCAGCTTGGCGTTGGCGTACGGCTTGAGGCCAGTACCAGCCGGGATCTTCTTACCGACGATGACGTTGGACTTAAGGTCGAGCAGGTGGTCGACCTTGCCCTCGATGGCAGCCTCGGTAAGGACGCCGGCGGTACGGATGAACGAAGCGCTCGACAGCCAGGAGTCGATGTTGGACGCGACCTTGAGCGTACCCAGGATGACGGGCTCGGCCACGGGAGCCTGACCGCCCAGACGGGCAACGCGCTCGACCTCGTCGGCGAACTCATAGCGGTCGACGTACTGACCAAGCAGGTACTTGGAGTCACCGGGGTTGGTGATCTGAACGCGACGCAGCATCTGACGTGCGAGCACCTCGATGTGCTTGTCGTTCAGGTCGACGCCCTGGCTGGTGTAGACGTCCTTGACGCTCTCGACGAAGGTGTGCATCGTCGACTCGATGTCGGTCAGCTTGCGCAGGTTGCGGAAGTTGACGAAGCCCTTGGTGATCTGGTCGCCGGCACGAACCTCGCAGCCATCCTCGATCTCGGGCATAAAGCGCACAGATGCGGGGACGCGACGCTCGTCGAGGACACGGGTGTGATCCTCGGAGTCGGTGAGCGTCAGCACGTACTCGGACTTCTCGGGCTTGATCGAGAGGTGACCGGAGTACGGAGCCAGCTCGGCCTCGCGACCCAGAATCTTCTCGTTGACGTTGCCGACGATATCGAACATACGGCTGACCGTAGGCAGACCCTGCGTAATATCGTCGACGCCAGCGACGCCGCCGGAGTGAATGGTACGCATCGTAAGCTGCGTACCGGGCTCGCCGATGGACTGGGCGGCAATAATGCCGACCGCGGTACCGATAGCGACCGGACGACGGGTGGAAAGATCCCAGCCGTAGCACTTCTGGCACACGCCGTACTTGGAGCGGCAGGTGAGCAGCGCGCGAAGCTTGACCTTCTTAAGGCCGGCATCGACCATCTTCTGGATGTCGGCGACCTTCTCGATGTAGCCGTCCTGCTCAAAGAGCACGGTGCCATCGGGAGCCACGACGTCCTCGATGAAGCAACGGCCGACGAGGTCGGTGTTGAGGTCGGTGGTGCCAGGGATGATGAGGTTGTAGGTGACGCCCTCGTGCGTACCGCAGTCCTCCTCGCGAACGATGACGTCCTGGGCCACGTCGACCAGACGGCGGGTCAGGTAACCAGAGTCCGAGGTGTGGGATGCGGTATCGACCAGGCCCTTACGGGCGCCGTAGGTCGAAATGAAGTACTCGAGCGGCAGCAGGCCCTCGCGGAAGTTCGCCTTAATGGGAAGGTCGATCGTCTCGCCGGACATGTCTGCCATCAGGCCACGCATGCCGCCGAGCTGACGCAGCTGGGTCTTAGAACCACGGGCGCCGGAGTCGGCCATCATGTACAGCGGGTTCTCCTCGTCGAACATGTCGAGCATGAGCGCTGCAACCTTATCGGTACAAGCGGTCCACTCATTAACGACTTCGATGTGGCGCTCCGTCTCGTTGATGAAGCCCTCCTCGAAGTACTCGTTGATCTGGTCGACGTTGGCCTGGGCGTGGTCGAGCAGCTCCTGCTTCTCGGCAGGGATGAGAGCGTCCCACACCGAGATGGTGAGGCCGGCGCGGGTAGCGTAGTGGAAGCCGGAGTACTTGATGGCGTCGAGGATCGGGCCGACCTTGGCCTCGGGGTAGCGATCGCAGCAGTCGGCAACCAGCTTGGCTACGTCGCCCTTGACCATCTTGTAGTTCATGAACTCGTAATCTTCGGGCAGGCACTGGCGGTTGAAGATGATGCGGCCGATAGAGGTCTCGAAGCGCGCGGTCTTGTTGCCGGTGACGTCGTAGTCGACAAACTCGTTCTTGCCGTTCTTGACGCGGAAGATACGGGTGCCGTCCTCGTTGATGACGTTGGCATCGGCAGCGGACACGCGGACCTGGATCTTGGCCTGCATGTCGACCTCGGAGCGGCAGTCATAGGCGTGCAGCGCGTCGTCGAAGCTCGAGAACACGTGGTTCTCGCCCGGCAGACCCTCGCGAACCTGGGTGAGGTAGTACACACCGATGATCATGTCCTGCGAGGGGATGTTGACCGGCTTGCCGGATGCCGGCGAGCGCAGGTTGTTCGCAGAGAGCATGAGCACGCGGGCCTCGGCCTGAGCCTGGCTGGACAGCGGCACGTGGACAGACATCTGGTCGCCGTCGAAGTCGGCGTTGAAGGGCGAGCAGACCAGCGGGTGCAGGTGGATAGCCTTGCCCTCGACCAGCACCGGCTCAAAGGCCTGGATAGACAGACGGTGCAGGGTCGGTGCACGGTTGAGCAGCACGACGCGGCCGTCGATGACCTCTTCGAGGATGTCCCACACAAAGGTGGCACCACGGTCGATAGCGCGCTTGGCGCCCTTGATGTTCTCGACCTTGCCAAGCTCGACCAGGCGCTTCATGACGAAGGGCTTGAAGAGCTCCAGCGCCATGGTCTTGGGCAGACCGCACTGGTGCAGCAGCAGCTTAGGGTCGGTAACGATGACCGAACGGCCGGAGTAGTCGACACGCTTACCCAGCAGGTTCTGACGGAAACGACCCTGCTTGCCCTTGAGGGCCTCGGCGAGCGACTTGAGCGGGCGACCGCCACGGCCAGAGACCGGGCGACCACGACGGCCGTTGTCGAACAGGGCGTCCACGGACTCCTGGAGCATGCGCTTCTCGTTGTTCACGATGATCGCGGGGGCGTCCAGGTCGAGCAGGCGCTTGAGTCGGTTGTTACGGTTGATCACGCGACGGTACAGGTCGTTGAGGTCGGACGCGGCGAAGCGGCCGCCGTCGAGCTGGACCATCGGGCGCAGATCGGGCGGAATGACCGGAATGACGTCCAGAATCATATTCGCGGGGCTGTTACCGCCCTTCAGGAAGGCGTCAACGACCTCGAGGCGCTTAACGGCCTTCTCGCGCTTCTGCTTCTGGGAGTCCTCGTCGGCGATGATGGCCTTGAGCTTCTCGGCCTCGGAGGGGAGGTCGATGGCAGCGAGCAGGTCGCGGACGGCCTCGGCACCCATGCCACCCTTGAAGTACATGGAGTAGTAGCGGGTCATCTCGCGGAACAGCGGCTCATCGGAAATGAGGTCGCGCTCGCTGAGCTTCATGAAGGCGTTGAAGGCGTCCGTGCGGAGCTGCTTCTCGTCCTTGCACTCTTCCTCGATGTCGACGATGCCAGAGGCGATCTCCTCGGGGGTCAGCGGCTCCTCGTCGGAGAACTCGTCGAAGTTCTCGGGGTTGCCCTGCTCCTTGAGGGACTCGATCTGGCGGGCGCACTCGGCATCGATCTCTTCCAGATCGGCGGCGAGCTCCTCGCGCAGGTCGTCAGCGTCGGCCTCGCGAGCCTCGTAGTCGACCTCGGTGATGATGTAGCTGGCAAAGTACAGAACCTTCTCGAGGTCCTTGGACTTGATGTCGAGCATACGGCTCATCGGGAAGCTCGTGGGGCTCTTGAAGTACCAGATGTGGGACACGGGAGCGGCGAGCTCGATGTGACCCATGCGGTCGCGACGCACCTTGGCCGAGGTGACCTCGACGCCGCAGCGCTCGCAGACGATGCCCTTAAATCGGATGCCCTTGTACTTGCCGCAAGAGCACTCCCAGTCCTTGGCGGGACCGAAGATCTTCTCGCAGAACAGGCCGTCCTTCTCGGGCTTGAGGGTACGGTAATTGATGGTCTCCGGCTTCTTGACCTCACCGTGCGACCAGGAACGGATCTGGTCGGCGGAGGCAAGGGAGATCTTTACCGAGTCAAAATCAGTAGCTTCGAAATCTGCCACAGTCAACTACTCCTTATCAGTGGTCGTGGCGGCGACAGCCTCGGGTGCCTCGGCGGTCTCGGCATCCTGGGCTTCGACGTCGGCATCAACGCCGGCGAGCGCGGCCAGGTCATCGAGGGCAGAGGTCTCCTCGGCGGTCACAGGGGCGGAGGCGTCCTCGTCGGCATCGTGCATGGGCTCGATGTCCAGTGCGAGGGAGCGAATCTCCTTGACGAGAACCTTGAAGGACTCGGGGATACCCGGAACCGGGACGTTCTCGCCCTTGACGATGGACTCGTAGGTCTTGACGCGGCCCACGGTATCGTCGGACTTGACGGTCAGGATCTCCTGCAGGACGTTGGACGCACCGTACGCGTACAGTGCCCAAACTTCCATCTCGCCGAAGCGCTGGCCGCCGAACTGGGCCTTGCCGCCCAGAGGCTGCTGGGTAACCAGGCTGTAAGGGCCAGTCGAACGGGCGTGGATCTTGTCGTCGACCATGTGGCCGAGCTTGAGGATGTAGGACGTACCCACGGTAATGGGCTCGCGGAACTCCTCGCCGGTGCGGCCGTCGAACAGACGGGTCTTGCCGCGCTCGTCAAGCTGGGTGACGAACTCGGGACGCATGTGATCGCCAAAGGCAGCGGTGGCCTTGTTGAGCATGTTCTTGTTGGCACGACGAATGACCTCGGCGATCTCATCCTCCTTGGCGCCGTCGAAGACAGGCGTGGCGGTGAAGAACGGACCGGGGACGTACTTGTCGGAGTCGGCCTGCTCGGTATCCCAACCGCAGGCAGCAGCCCAGCCAAGGTGGCACTCGAGCAGCTGGCCGACGTTCATACGCGAAGGAACGCCCAGCGGGTTGAGGATAACGTCGATCGGGGTACCGTCAGCCATGTAGGGCATGTCCTCGACCGGCAGAACGTTACAGATAACACCCTTGTTGCCGTGGCGGCCGGCGATCTTATCGCCCTGCTGGATCTTACGACGCTGGGCGACGTAGACGCGCACCTGCTCGTTGACGCCGGGGGCCAGATCGTCGCCGTTCTCGCGGCTAAAGCGGACGACGTCGATGACGCGGCCGTAAGCGCCGTGAGGCATCTTAAGGGAGGTGTCGCGAACGTCGTGGGCCTTGGCACCGAAGATGGCGCGCAGCAGGCGCTCCTCGGCGGTCAGAGCGCTCTCGCCCTTAGGCGTGACCTTGCCGACCAGGATGTCGCCAGGGCCGACCTCGGCGCCGATTCGGATAATGCCGTCCTCGTCGAGGTTGGCAAGCATATCCTCAGAGAGGTTCGGGATCTCGCGGGTGATCTCCTCGGGGCCGAGCTTGGTGTCGCGGGCATCGATCTCGTGACGGGTGATGTTGATGGTCGTCAGCAGGTCCTCGGCCACCAGGCGCTCGGACACGACGATACCGTCCTCGTAGTTGAAGCCTTCCCACGGCATGTATGCCACGGTGAGGTTCTGACCCAGTGCGAGCTCGCCATGATCGGTCGAAGGACCGTCAGCCAGGGGCTCGCCCTGCTCAACGGTGTCACCGACGCGCACGAGCGGACGGTGGTTGATGCAGGTGGACTGGTTGGAGCGCTGGTACTTGGCCAGGTGATACTCGTCCATGCCGCCGGCATGCTTGACGATGATCTTGGCGGCGTCGGCAAAGATGACCTCGCCGGCGTTCTTGGCCAGGGTGACCTCGCCAGAGTCCAGAGCGGCGCGACGCTCCATGCCGGTACCGACATAGGGAGCGGCAGGGTGAACCAGCGGCACGGCCTGACGCTGCATGTTAGCGCCCATCAGCGTACGCTTGGCGTCGTCGTGCTCGAGGAACGGGATCAGCGTGGCTGCGACGGAGAGCATCTGACGCGGCGAGACGTCCATGTAGTCGACGTCCTCGACAGGCACGTCGGCGGGAGCGCCGAAGGAGCCGTCGAAGTCGCGGGTACGGGCGATCACGGTGTGCGGGCGGACAATCTTGCCCTCGGCATCAGTCGTGATGAACTCGTTGGTCTTGGGATCGAGCGGCGTGTTGGCCGGCGCGATGACGTGCTTCTCTTCCTCGTCAGCGGTCATCCAGTCGATCTGATCGGTGGCAACGCCGTTCTCGACGCGACGGAACGGGGCCTCGATGAAGCCATACTCGTTGACGCGGGCGTAGAGGGCGAGCGAGCCGATCAGGCCGATGTTGGGGCCTTCGGGGGTCTCGATCGGGCACATGCGGCTGTAGTGCGAGTTGTGAACGTCGCGGACGGCCGTCGGCACGTTGGTGCGGCGGCTGGAGCCGGACTTGTGGCCGGCAAGACCGCCAGGGCCGAGTGCGGACAGACGGCGCTTGTGGGTCAGACCGGTCAGGGGGTTCGCCTGGTCCATGAACTGCGAGAGCTGCGAGGAACCGAAGAACTCCTTGATGGAGGCCACGATCGGGCGGATGTTGATGAGCGACTGCGGGGTGATCTCGTCGATGTCCTGGGAGCTCATGCGCTCACGGACGACGCGCTCCATACGGCTCATGCCGATACGGAACTGGTTGGCGACGAGCTCGCCGACGGTACGAATACGGCGGTTGCCAAAGTGGTCGATGTCGTCGACCTTGAAGCCCTGCTCGCCGGCAGCGAGGGACAGCAGGTAGCGCAGCGTCGCGACGATATCCTCGTCGGTGAGCACCGTGACCTCTTCCTCGGTGGTGAGGTTGAGCTTCTTGTTGACCTTGTAACGACCGACGCGGGCCAGATCGTAGCGCTGCGGGTTAAAGAGCAGGCCCTCGAGCAGGCTGCGGGAAGCATCCACGGTGGGAGGCTCGCCCGGGCGCAGGCGACGGTAGATCTCGATAAGGGCATCCTCGCGGGTGAGGGCGGTGTCGCGCTCCAGGGTGCGCTTGATCACATCGGAGTTGCCGAGCAGCTCGATGATGTCGTCGTTGGTGACGGCAATGCCAAGGGCGCGCAGGAACATCGTGGCGCTCTGCTTGCGCTTACGGTCGATGGAGACCATGAGCTGGTCGCGCTTGTCGACCTCAAACTCAAGCCAGGCACCGCGGGACGGGATGATCTGGGCCTTGTAGATCTGCTTGCCCGAATCCATCTCGGAGCTGTAGTACACACCCGGGGAACGGACGAGCTGCGAGACGACGATACGCTCGGTACCGTTGATGATGAAGGTGCCCTGATCAGTCATCATGGGGAAGTCGCCCATGAAGACGAGCTGCTCCTTGATCTCGCCGGTCTCCTTGTTGGTGAGACGGACGTCGGTCAGAAGCGGAGCCTGATAGGTCATATCCTTCTCGCGGCACTCCTCAACGGTGTGCGCGGGGTCGCCGAACTGATGCTCGCCGAAGGTAACCTCGAGAACATGGTTCTGGCTCTGGATGGGGCTGGATTCCTTGAACGCCTCACGAAGGCCCTCGTCCTTAAAACGCTCAAAGGATTCCCTTTGAACAGAGATAAGGTTGGGGAGCTCCATGGCCTCCGGGATTTTCCCGAAGCTGACGCGCTTGCGCTCAGTGGCAGTGTATGCGTAGGTCACCAGGTTTTTCCTCCTTCACGGAAATGCTCGGTGGGTTGGCGAGGCATAGCTTCGCCAGTTATCGCAACCTAATAGTTTATCAGGTACCGACCGTTGGGCAAGAAAAGCCTTGACGCGATTGAGTTTTTGGAGTAGCAAAGTTTTTCGATAGAAAAGGTGCAGGTAGATAGCTGTGAATCGAACATCTGTTCATATATTTTCTGTGAACAGAGAGTCGGCAATCGCAGCTCTTATAAAAAACGGGTGCGGACCGAAGTCCGCACCCGTAAATGTCGATGCCCGAAGGATTACTTGCGCATCAAGCCACCGCGCTCGTCGATGGCGTCCCAGAAGGCGCTGGCAAAGCGAGGATCGCTTGCGGCCATGAGGGCGTTGGTGGCCATCCAGCCAGACGGGGTGCCGGTGTCGTAGCCCGAGAGCGGGTCGATGACGACAGCGTACATGGCCTCGCGGTCGAGCGAGCGGGCCATGGCGTCGGTGAGCTGGATCTCGCCGCCCTTGCCGGCCTGCTGATCGGCGAGCAGGTCCATGACCAGCGGGCTCAGCAGGTAACGACCGACGATGTACAGGTTGGAAGGAGCCGCCTCGGGAGCAGGCTTCTCGACCAGACCGCCGATGCGCCAGACAGCGCCCGGCTCGGCATCGGCAACGCCCTCGGCGCCCTCGAGCGAACCGACGCGCTCGCCGGCGATAACGCCGTAGCGGCTGACTTCCTCGGGCGAGCAAGCAGCGACGGCGATAACCGAAGCGCCACCGTGCTCCTTGGAGACAGCAAGCATCTTGTCGCAGATGTCACGGTTGGGCACAACGTAGTCGCCCAGAAGAATCAGGAAGTTCTCCCCTGCCACAGCATCGGCGGCAGAGCGAATGGCGTGACCGAGGCCCTTGGGCTCGTACTGATAGCGGAAATCGACCGGCATACCGCCAGCGTGGGCGACGGCATCGGCATAGGCGTTCTTGCCGCGCTCGCGCAGCAGGTTCTCGAGCGAACGGTCGGGCTGGAAGTAGCTCAGCAGCTCGGGCTTACCGGGAGAGGTAACGATGATGGCGTCGTCGACCTCCTCGGGGTCGAGCGCCTCCTCAACGACATACTGGATGACCGGCTTGTCGAGTACCGGCAGCATCTCTTTGGGCGTGCACTTAGTGCCAGGCAGAAAACGCGTGCCAAGACCGGCGGCGGGGATGATTGCCTTCATGTTATTCAAGGATCCTTTCGCAGGCGCAGAATGCGCCCTGTGCGTGCGACACGGCGGCCGCAGACCAAATTGCGATACCGAAATATCTTACCGCCGGAGACATACGTCGCCGTAAGGCAAACGCAATTCTTCAGCAGGTCAACGCAAATTATTGCTCGAATGGTGCAATTTTACGCCCCAGCGGTAACGGGATTGGCACGGCGAAGACAACGGTGTTCTGCGTGCCGAGCAATGGGAATGAGGGGCCAAAACAAAAAAGACGGGGCTCGCAATGCGAACCCCGTCTGCAAAGAAATCTGGCGAGAAAGCCTGATTACTTGAGGGTGACAGCAGCGCCAGCAGCCTCGAGCTTCTCCTTGGCAGCCTCGGCGTCCTCCTTCTTGGCACCCTCGAGAACAGCCTTGGGAGCGCCCTC
>JAEZNV010000185.1 GCA_023441725.1 Actinomycetes bacterium
GCAGGTACTTTCGATTTGGCGCGATGCCGTGGCCCACAAACCGCAGGAACACGCGATAATTGAGGGCACGCAACGATTTATGTCCCAAATCGGAGGATGATCATATGGCCAAGAGCAGGTACGCCGACGCCACCAAGGCCGCTCGTAGGGCCGCGATGTCTGCCCACAAAGTCACGGCTGCGGCGAATGCTGGCGATGCCGTCGCGGCAGCGCAGCCGACTGCCAGCGCTGCTACCGAGCCCGCCCGCGACGCCCGCCGCGACGAGCTGACGCACGTGGACGCCAAGGGCGAGGTGCGCATGGTCGACGTGTCCGACAAGGCCGAGACCCATCGCATCGCCATCGCCGAGGGCACCATCCTTATGCACCCTGAGACGCAGACCATGGTGCTGCAGGACCGCGCCAAGAAGGGCGACGTGCTTGCCTGCGCACGCGTGGCGGGCATCATGGCCATCAAGCGCACGAGCGACATCATCCCCATGTGCCATCCGCTGCTCATTACCAAGAGCAAGTGCGACATTGCGCCCATCGCTCCGGTGGGGACGCCTGTCGAGGACGTGCCCGAGGGCTGGGCGCCGGCGCGCGCGGACGGGCAGGTTGGCTTTCACGTGCTGGTTACGGCGGGCGTGACAGGCAAGACGGGTATCGAGATGGAGGCCCTGACCGGCGCGAGCGCTGCGTGCCTAACGATCTACGACATGTGCAAGGCCGTCGATCGCGGCATGGAGATCGTCGACGTGCGCCTGCTGCACAAGGAGGGCGGCCGCTCGGGCGTGTGGGATCGTGCCGAGCGTCAGGTCGCTGCTGTTGAGGCCGTGGCTGCTGACGGTGCCGCGCCCGCGAGCGCACCCGTCGCCGTCGCGCCCGCAGCTCCGGCACCGGCCGTCCCCGCGATCGCGTTTATCGGCTACCAAAACTCGGGCAAGACCACACTTGTCGAGAAGGTCATCGCCGAGCTCACCCGCCGCGGCCTGCGCGTGGGTTCGCTCAAGCATCATGGGCATCACGGCTTTGATATCGACGTGCCCGCTAAGGACACCTGGCGCCATCACCAGGCCGGATCCAAGCACGTGGGGCTCATCTGCGCCACGCGCTGGGCGGAGTACGCCGACACGCGCGAGGAGGATGAGATGCCCGCGCGCGAGCTGCTGTCGCGTTACAACGATGTCGACGTGGTGATCATCGAGGGCTACAAGACCGAGGGCTTCGACAACATCGTAGTCGCGCGCTCCGGTGTCGACCGTCTGCGTGGCAAGAGCTCGCTCGACCTGGTCGACGGCCGCACGCTGGCCCTTGCCTGCAACGAGGCCCTGGCGCGCCAGGCCTTCGACGCCGGCTTTGCGACCCGAGCCATCAACATCAACGACGCCCGAGCCATCTGCGATCTCATCCAAGACCATCTGGCCTAAAACCTGCCAAATAGGGACAGGTTTATTTTGGCAGGTTTTATCTGGGCAAACGTTATTTCCACCACAAAGGGGCCAGGCACCTTTGTGGTGGTTTTTGCTTTGTTAGATGTGTGGGACATGCCTTACAATCTACCAAGTAGTTCATGACGGGCGAAAAACGGAGAGAAGGGGCTTGTTGCGTCCTTAATGTTTCATGCGGATAGATTGATTTGGCAGACGGTGGCGAATGCCCGCCGTCCGCATTCGTATGAAACAAGGAGTCTCCATGCTCGCCCCTCTTTTCTCAAAGCCTCAATCATCGCTGTCCGTGCAGGCCAAGCGCCTGGTGGCGATGCGCTTTCTCATCTACACCGGTTTTCAGACCAGCTACTTTATCGGCGTCATCGGAACGCTCACCTATGCGGACGACGCTTCGGTCGTTGCGACATCGCTGGCAGTCCTCTTTATGAACGTCTTTGTGATCTTGGGATCCTTTGCGGGCGGTGCGGCGCTCGATGCCTGGGGCCCACGTCGCCATTTCTTGTTGAGCATCGTCGGCACGCTGGCGACGGGTGCGGCAATCATCGCCTTTGGCAGCGCGACCGGAACAGTCCTTGCCGGCGCGGTACTCCTGGGCTTTGTGATGGGGTTCGCACAGCCCATCGCCACATCCTATCCAGCCTACCTCACCGACGATCCTGTCGAGCTCAAAGACATCAACTCCGCCATAACCATGTTCTCCAACGTGAGCATTATCGTCGGCCCCACGCTGGGCGGCTTTGTTGCGGCGGCTGCATCGTCACGCGCGGTGTTCGTGCTCATGATGATCTTTACCGTACTGGCGTTCATTGTCGGCTGGGGCTTTAGACCGCAAGCAGTTCGTGTCGCCGCGCGTGAAAGTACTCCCGCGGACAGCAGTACAACGGCAATCACTGCCAGCCAAAGCTCCAACCCCAGCACATTCGCCCACGCCACCTTCGCGACAAGCATCAAGACAGTCTTCACCAACAGTATCCTCGCCTTGCTGTTCTGCATCATCTTTCTTTCAAACTTTGGCTACGGTGCCTTCGATCCGCTGGAGTCGTTCTTCTACCGCGATGTCCTGCACGGCGGTGTTGAGTGGATGGGCTGGCTCTCGTCGGCCAGCGGTGTGGGCGCGGTGCTGGGCGCCGTGGTCGCGCTCCGCTTGCCGCCGCGCTTCGTCAGCCTCAAAACGCTGCTCGTGGCACTCATGTCCGTGGGCGTGGGAAGTCTGATTTATGTGGGGACACCGTACGTGGGCGTGGCCCTTATCGGCCAGATTGTCCTGGGCGTGGCCTGGGGCGTCGTCAACCCGCTCCACAACACTATCGTGCAAACGACGGCTCCGCTCGAGCAGCTCGGTCGCGTCAACTCGGTCATGGGCTTTGGCAATATGTTCGCCGGCGTGGCGCCGCTGGCGATTGCCCCGTGGCTGGCGGCGACATTTGGCGTGCAGCAGACGCTCGTAGGGGCGGGTATGGTCGTGACGGCGGTTCCCGTGGCGTTGCTGCTGTTTGGCCACTGGCATTTTGATTGTGCCGCAAGGCAGTAAAACCATCACAACATTCGATGAAAATCGCGATTTTGCCGAAAAACGTCGAATGTTGTGATGGTTTGCGCCCCGGGCCAGGCCACCCTGCGGGTCTGGCCACCACAAAGGGCCAGGCACCTTTGTGATGGTTTTTGCGTTGACGGGCCGCGCCCGCGCCTTGGTATACCATGTACGCCGTTCACGAATACGCCCCACACCGCCACACAACCCAGAAAGGCCCCCATGGACACCACCTTCAGCCACATCAAAGCCGTGTTCTGCGATATCGACGGCACGCTGCTCACGAGCCAGCACACGGTGTCCCCGCGCACCGTGGCGGCGATCCACGCCCTGCGCGAGCGCGGCGTGCTCTTTGGCCTGTGCACCGGGCGCGACGCCCAGGCGACCGAGGCCATGTTTGGGCTCTGGGGTATCGAAGGCCTGGTAGACGTGCTGGTGGGCTGCGGCGGCGCCGAAGTCATCGATCGTGCGCACGGCATCAACGAGCTGAGCTACCCGCTACCGGGCGAGACCATCGCGCACATCTGCGAGCACATGGCAGGCCTGCCGGCAACGCCCGTTTGCCCTCGGGACGGCGTGCTCTATGTGCCCGAGAGCAATGCATGCGTCGAGCACCTGTCGCGTGTCGACGGCGTGCCCTACAAGGTGGTCGACTTTGCCGAGTTTTTGCGCGAGCCGCAGACCAAGGTGATGTTTACCATGGCGCCCGAGGTGATGCCGCAGGTCATCGAACGGGCGTCGACGTTCGCCGACGATACCGTTAAGGCGGCGGCTCTGCAGACCACGCAGCGGCTCTACGAGTTCATGGATCCGCGCGTGTCCAAGACGCGCGGCCTTGTGCGCGTGGCGGAGCTCAACGACATGGAGCTCCAGGACATCTGCGTGTTTGGCGATGCCGACAACGACACCTGCATGGTGGCCGACGCCGGCGTGGGCGTGGCCATGGCAAATGGTAGCGATGCCACCCGCGCCGCCGCCGACTTTGTAACCGCGAGCAACGGCGAAGACGGCATCGCAATCTTTATCGAGGAACATCTGCTATAGCGCCGGGGGAGAACCGCCGCAAAGGGGACAGGCTCCTTTGCGGTGGCCGCTTGATTGCAATTAAACGCTCAGGCGATTTGGGCGAATTGATACCTAAAATCTGCGTGAAAATGCAAATAACGTTGCCTGAACATCACGCTTCTAACTGCCGATGGGTTAAGATATTCTCACCAGTTTGGTAGGATATTCCTTCCGGTTAATGACCTACTGCTCACGGTCGATTTTCGACCGTGAGCGGGATGTTTGCTCTTGAGCAAAAATTTGTGCAAATAATTCTGATGCCATTAAAAAATGATGTGCAACTAAATTACCAGTAGAAACAAAAAATAGATAGCGAATAAACGAAGGTAAATCTGAGCAAATGTCAAGAGAATTGAGAATCCGCTACAAAAATGTCGGTTTTGTTGCTCAGATGTCTAAACAATCGTTAAAATTTGTACATTAAACGTGCGCAATTACAGATTGCGCAGATACGTTTGATAGTGAAAGAGCAAGATCGCAGTCTCTTGGGGAGGAGACATCGATGAAAGCGAATTCAGACAAATCTAAGCAGAGTAAAAAAGCGACGCGCCGTGTACTGGCAAGCGTTTTGTGCGGAGCCTCCGTTTTGAGCCTGGTACTGTCGCTCGTCATGCCTCCGATCTCGCAGGCCATTGCCAACGATGCCCAGACGGTTTCTACCAAGGCGACCGTTGCAGACGCGGGCGCTTTGGGCGAGGACGCCGGTACAGACGAGAACACTTTGGGCGAGGAGGTCGGTGCAGACAATTCCACGGGCAAAGACGCCAAAAACCGGAATAGTGACGAGACCGAGGGCGACGAGCCTGGCGACGATGCCCAGCTTGAGGGACAGTCCGAGGAAGAGCAGCAGAACGAGGGTACAACGACTTCGGATGGTGAAACCGTTGCTGCGGTTGCGGAAAACGAGCAAACTGGAGCGGCTGCCGGGGAAATAACTAACAAAGATGAACTTTGCAGTAAACTTCAGGGTGTTCAGGCGGGTAAGTCCGCCAGTTTCAAGCTGATGCAGAACATCGAGTACAACGGCCAAATCAATCTCAATAAGAGCGGTAGCAATATCACCCTTGATCTTAATGGCTGCAAGATAAAGCACTCGGGCGAAAACCAGAACAGGCCGCTTTTCAATGTGAGTAATGGTGCCGAGTTTACAATCAAGGATGATTCTAATCAGGATGCTGAAAAGGTCACTCCCGGTCAGAAGCTGGATGATCAAGGCCAGAAGTTTACTAGCGATTATTATGGCAAGAATGCCATGGTCAACTATGACATAGATAACATCCCGACCCTGCTCACCTATTACGTAACCAAGTCGTCCGCTAACGATACGGGCACAACGGAAACGCTTGAAACACATGAGGCCAACATCAAGGGTGCAATTGTCTCAACTGCGTCCAAGGGGTCCACGTTGAAGCTCATCAACGTCTACGAGGGCGGCAAGTTTAACCTTCAGGGCGGTACGCTTACGCAGAAAGAGGGCTGCGGCGTCGGCAACCTCATCTATGCCGAGAACGGTTCTACCGTCAACATGAGCGGCGGATACATTTGCGGCGCTTCTGGCTCGAGTATCGGCGCGGGCATTATGGTATCCAACGACAAAGGCGTCGCCTCGACCCTTAGTCTGAATGGCGGCGTAATTGCCGGCAACAGCGCTTATAGTGGCGGTGGTGTGTATGCCCGTTATTCCGAGGTCACCATAACTAATGGCATAATCTCCGGTAATAGCACACTCAACCAGGGACTCGGTGGCGGCATTATGGCCGAGGGCGGCATCGTGACCGTTTCTGGTGGCTATATCACGAATAATAGAATGGCTAAATTCTGTAGTGAGGATGGCAATGGTTGTCATGGCGGCGCTGGGCTTGCTGCCAATAGCGGCGCCCATGTCACCATTTCCGGTGGCCAGATTACTGGCAACTATTCCGAGGAAGCTGGCGGCGGCGTTTACGTTACCAATCTTAAGCAAGGAGGTATGGCATGGCTCGACATTAAGGGAGGATATATTGCCTCTAACGTGAGCTACCGATCTGAAGGTGCCGGCATCCGAGTGGGCCAGAGGGTTGACGCGATGATTAACGGCACTCCAGGCAGCAAAGTCTACATCACTAATAACCACTGCATGTCTCGCTTTGACTGGGGCGGAGGCGGCATCTTCGTCCAGGGCTGTAATGAGACCCCATCTGATGCGGGCAGGCTATTTGTCTATAGCTCCTATATAAGCAGCAATACAGCCGGTGGCTACGGCGGTGGCGTTGCAGTCTGCCCCACGGGCAAGACGTTGGTAACGAACACTGAGGGCACGGCAATCTTTGGCAACTCATCTGCCGGCGCTGAGTATGATATCGAAGGCCATAAGAATAAACCTTACAAAAAAGATAACAATTCCGGCAATGACGTTACGCCCCATCTTTCAGGTGGTGGTCATGACAAGAATCAAGATAAAGATGCATACAACTCGGAGGTGTTTCGCGAGAACGGTCATGCCGATTTCTTCCTTGCGGCAAAGGCTGGCCATACTGATCCGATTGCGGCAGTAATCGGCAAGATGCTCGGCGGCGGAGATGCCAAGTATTGGGGAAGCAAAGAACGCAGTGATAACAAAGAACCCAGTGATAACAATGAACTCTATGAGGCTATCAATATCCCTGCCAATGGCGGCGTGAAGATTTATCGGAGCGTCGGTCTGTCTTCGGGTGTCACAGCTGGAAGTGATGAAGCGAATAAAGCGCAGGAAGCTGCCGGAACTTTCATCACGGGCAACTATTCCTGGGACCATGGCGGCGGAATCATGTCGAATGGCGACTTGTACCTAGGCGTGCCTGCGGATACGTATGTCTACCCGAGCCTTAAGCTGAAGGCGTCAAAGGAGCTGAACGGCCGCGACCTCAAAGATGGGGAGTTCTCCTTTACGGTCTACCGCAAGGGTTCGGATGATCCTTTCACTAATGGGACATTCAATCGCGACGCTTGCACTAAGGTAGGAACAGCAAATAATGATGCATACGGCAACATCACGTTTAACCTTGGTGAGCAGTTCGCAGCGAGCGGTACGGCTGACACGATTACATATTACCTAGCCGAAAATGCCGGAAAGGTTTCCGACATCACATATGACCCCGCCGTGTACGAGATTAAGGTGACAGTCAAAGACAACACGACTGTGCTCATGCATGTTCCGACTCGGGACGATCCGAACAAGACCACAGAGCTCAAAATCCATAACTACGAGATCGAAAACGTGAGCGCGGTCGAGCATCCCAAGGGCGAAACTTACTCCCAGAACGTTGTTGTGAAACGAGATACTACTGAGGGCTATTATTCGATTGTCGGCCCCGGCGAGGGTAAGACCTTCACCAACGTATACACCTCGTACGATTCGAATGGTTCCTGGGTCCCTAAGGCAACTAAGGTCGTTAAGGGTGGCGAGATGAAGGAGTTTACGCTCGAGTTTGCGGATAACGAGAGCTTTACGGGCGACAGCGTCAAGACCGTCTCGACCACTGCCGGTGGCCGCAATCCTCAGACCAAGGACTTCCCCGCGATTACTTACACGCTTGACAGCTTGAAGAAGAATGATACTGATGTTCCGGGCCGTGGCGCTTCCAAGACCTTCAGGTACTTTGTGCGCGAGAAAACCGATGGTTCGCTGTTCTCGCACTACAAGTACGACAAGTCGGTCTATCGATTTGATGTCACGATGACGGACCAAAAAGACGGAACAATCAAGGCCACCACGGTAACCTACACCAAGATCAAGGACGCTGGCGGTAATCCTATCGACGACCAGGAGCCCATTGTCTTTGACAGTAACAATCCCAATGAGCACGGCCCCACCTTCACCAACACCTACTCCACCTCTTTGCCCCTTTCTGGTATGTCGGGCGTCACTCTGACGTACCTTGCCGGCGCGGCGGTGCTTTGCGCTGCTGCGGCCTGGATGCACATTCGTCGCAAGGCGAATGCGAAGGGAGGCGAGCGTCGTGAATAAGAAAGTTTGCTCCTTCCCGATCTTGTTTGCGCTGCTTACCCTCCTGATCGGCACCTGCGCGGTTGTGTTCCCCGCATCCGCGCAGGCCGCGCCGACCTCGACCGGTTCCATCACGGTGAGCGGCACCGTGGCGAGCAGCTACGACGCCTACCAGATCTTTAGCGCCAACGTCGTCGACGGCGACAGCGACGCCAAGATCGCCACCGACCTCGCTTGGGCAAGCGACGCCGCGCGCGACGCCGCGCTGCCAGTGCTGCACAGCGCCGGCATGCCCAATTCCCAGGCCACCGCGCAGGAAGCTGCCGAGTGGCTCAACACCGATTCCCACCTTACGAGCGCGCTGAGCGCACAGCTCGCTCGTTCTCTCCAGAGCTCCGGCGCCGTGTCCATGGCCCTTAACGCGGGCACGGCGGCCGAGCTGCCCTGTGGCTACTGGCTCATCGTCGCCGACGACGACGCCATTGCCCAAGGCGAGGCCGGCACCGCGCCGATCATGGCCCTGGTGGGCGGCGGCGCCGTCACCGTCAAGCCCAAGGCCGTGACGCCCAAGGTCTCCAAGCATGTGTTGGAGGACAGCACCGCCGCCTGGCAGAAGGCCGCCGACGCCACGGTCGCCGACGACCTGTACTGGCGCCTCTCGGCCACGGTCCCGGCGGGTCTTACCGCCTACGACACCTATACGGTGCGGTTCGTTGACACCATGAGCGCGGGACTCGACCCCTCCAAGGTGGCCGCGAGCATGCGTGTGTACGTGGCGGCGGGCACGGACGGCGGTTTTGACGCGGTCCAGACCGGCAAGGACGGCCGCGTCGGCACCGAGCCCGCGAAGGGCTGGACCGACATCACGGCCCAGTGCGCCACCAAGGTAGCGGCCGACGGCAAGACCTTCACCGTGCGCACCGGCGACCTGATCGCCGCACTCGGCGGGGTCGACGCCTTCACCGCGGGCGCCCGCGTGGTCGCCGTGTACAACGCGCCGCTCAACAGCGCATGCAACCACGGCATCGCGAAGGGCAACCCCAACGAGGTCTACCTGCGCTACCCGCGCTCTCCCTTTGCCGATCAGTCCGGCGACGCCGGCTTCACCCACACGCCGAGCGACGACGCGTGCGCCTACACCTGGGATCTCGCGCTCACCAAGCGCGGCAGCGACGGCGACAAGCCGCTTGCCGGGGCGGTCCTGAGTATCGCCGACGACCGCGGTCGCACGCTCGCGGCCGATGGCACGTGGGATGCGGAGGGCAAGGCCACCGTCACCACGGGCGAGGACGGCCGCGTGACCGTGTCGGGCGTGGACTCGGGCAAGCTGGCGGTCCGCGAGCTCAAGGCGCCCAAGGGCTACACCGCCTTTGAGGGCACGCGCTCCGTGACGGTCAAGGCAGAGGGCCTGGACGTCGACCAGGTGGCCGCCGCCAAGCCCAAGCTCACCATCACGGCCGAGTCGCCCCTGCGCGCCGACAGCGCGGACGGGTCGACGGGCAGCCTGGAGGCGTCGCTTATCAACACACCCACCGGCGCACCCCCTAGCATTACCACCGGAGGCTTTATGCCCTCGACTGGCGATATGGCAATGTACGTCGCGGCCGCCGCAGCGGTCGCCGGAGCCGCGCTCATCGTGGTCGCGCTCCTGGTCAAGCGGGGAGGTGGCAGCCATAAAG
>JAEZNV010000197.1 GCA_023441725.1 Actinomycetes bacterium
GCCATGTTTCTCCTTTTTCCATGCGACCGGTCGGCTGCAGGCCTCGTAGGACCCAGCCCAACCTTGGGCGCCCAATACTGGGGAAGTATCTTAACGCACTTTGACTGCTACAATGCATGATTTAAGAAGAGCACACGAGGGCTTGACGCAGGCTTTGCGTTTGCCCAGCAAACACTTTAGCGGGGAGACGTGGAGCGTATGAAGTACAAGACGACGGCAAAGCTGGTCATTCAAGTGTGCGACAAGGATCTGCCGGGCGTGTTTGGTCACGGCTGCGTCTTGCTGCTGCAGGGTATTGCCCGCGAGCACTCGCTGAACCGCGCCGCCAAGAGCATGGGCATGGCGTATTCCAAGGCCTGGCGCATCGTGAATGAGGCTGAAGGACAGCTGGGCTGCAAGCTCATCGAGCGCGACGGAGCCCGCGGATCCACCCTCACCCCCGCCGGCGAGCGAGCCATAGCGGTTTACGAGGAGCTGCAGACCGACATAAACCAGGTCATAGCTGCCAAAGCCGACGCTCTCATCACCAGCATCAAAGAGCAGCCCATTTGGGACGGGGCCTTATAGCCACACAACCCCCTCTCATAAGTTGCGGTGAAATAGGGACTGTTTATGCGGTTAAAGCCGTAAATCAATCCATATTTCACCGCAACTTATGGAGTCGAGGATGATTTAGCTAGTTGCGAAGGGCGTTGTCTAGGGTGGCGGCCACGATCAGGGGGTTGTCAGTGCCGGCGAAGAGGCGGATGGTGCTCCTCTGCTTGCCGCGTGGGGCCGAAAGGCGCGTTGTTGCGCCGCCTGCGGGCGATGTGCGAAACTCCCCAGGCAAAGCATCGAACAGCTCTCCCGCGCTACGCTCGATAAGGTCAAATTCAACTGCCGGGCCAAAGCCGTGCTCGAGGATTCCCGTTGCAGCCGCATGGTCGGGATGCGAGCTCAGCCCGGGATAGCGCACGTTGCGCACCATTTCGTTGGCGGCCAAATACTCGGCCAATGCACGCGCGCGGTCGAAGTGTGCCTGCATGCGGGCGTCGAGCGAGGAAAGCCCGCGCTCCAGCACGTCGGCTTCCTCAGTAGAAAGGTCGAATGCCGACGCGCCGCACCCCTCAAGCAGGGCATGCGCGCACTCGGCAGCGGCATCCACACGATGGCGCTTGAGCTGCGAGCGCGCCACGGAGGCGGCTACGAGCTTGCGTGGAGCCTCACCGGCGCACACACGGTCGAGCGCTTCGAGCGACAGTACGGCACCCAAACGCAAAGGATCGCAGCCAAAGATGGAAGCCACCGTGTTGTCAACGACGAGCAGCGCACGTGCCTCGCGAGCCGTGCGTCCCAGAGCACGAAGACCGGGCACACGCAGACCAAACCCGCCGATGGAGTTGACAAACCACCACAGGTGCGGCCCCTCGGCATCAAACGAGCCGGCAAAGCCCTCGGACGCGGCGGCAAACGCTGCGGCCGACGGCTCATCCACCATAGCCACATCGCAGGCATCAAAGCCGCTCGCAAACGCTTCGGTAAAGTCATCCGCAAAGGCCACCAGGCGGTCACCGGGACGCACGATTCCCAGCAGCGACAGCGCTGCCGGAACATGCGGAGCCGCAACAAGACGCGCCTCACGCGCGCTGGCCCTCAAAGCCCAGGCATCTTCTAGCTGCTGTACGCCCATACGGCACCGTCCCTTCAAAACAAAAACCCACGATGCGGATGTTTCCCGCATCGTGGGCAACGGCTGCAGTATAGCGCCGATATGCGACGAATCGCCTAGATGTTGAGCGCGTGGTAGGTCACGTTCGCACCCGGAGCGTCAACGGACGCACCATAGGTCTCAGGATAGATGCGCGTCGAAAACACGAGCGCGCCATCATTCACAAACACCTCGACCGACGAGACATCGCCAACAATGCGCACGTTACGAACCTCGTCGACGGGCTCCCAGCGCACGGTACGACCGCTGTCGGCGGAAGCGCGACCCCCATCGGTAAATCGCATCTCAAAGCGCGAAGGCAGTTCGCCCTCGGCGAGCATAAACGCCAGCTTCAGCTCGCCATCAACGATCGCGGTAAACGCGCCGCCGACACCGTCGACAACAACGTCAAAGCAGGTATCGTCGGCAACCTCCAACGAGCCCTCCCCCACACGCACCGAGGCATAATGGTGCTCAATCTCGCGCGCCGGCTGCTGCAGCACCACGCCGCCGGCACCGGCTGTAAGCTCACGCGGCACTGTCATGCAGTGCTGCCAGCCACACGCCACGGTGGGGTCGTTACCATAGGTCGGCTCATCGGGCATGCCCATCCAGCCGATCAGAATGTGGCGACCATCCTCGGACGCAAACTCCTGCGGAGCATAGAAGTCAAAACCGGCGTCCCACAGGCGGAACTCGCCCAGCTCATAAGCGTCATTGCCACCCGTAATGTCGCCCGTTACAGGCATGTAGCCCGCGGCGTATACGTTGCCACGGTCCCAACGACCGCCCTCAAGGCCCTGGGGCGAGAACGACAAAAATGCAGCGGTATTGCCATTCGCATCGAGCTCGATATAGCCGGGGCATTCCCACATAAATCCAAAGCGATCGGGCGTAGACACGCGGCTCTCGAGCTCCCAGCTCAGCATATCGGCCGAGCCATACACCAGGATCTCGCCCACATCGCGTCCGGCACCCTCGCCATGCATGGCGCAAAAACGGCTCTCGACGTGCGGCCCGTCAACTCGACGACGCGCACCCAGCACCATGTGATAACGCCCGTCCGCGTCACGCCACACCTTGGGGTCGCGCACGTGACAGGTCAAATCCTCGGGATAAACCTCGGAAGCCAGCACCACGCGCTTTTGGCTAAACGTCTGTCCATCGGCGCTCTCGACATACACGGTATCGGCGCGACGGCCGGAGTTGACATAGTCAAAGACGCCGTCCGCATCGGGGAGCTTAACGTTGCCGGTATAGAGCACGCGAATGCGACCGTCCTCGGCAAGCGCGGAGCCCGAATACACGCCATGGCAGTCGAACGGCTCATCGGGCAGCAGCGGCGCGCCAACATACTCCCAGTTCATAAGGTCGCGGCTCGTGGCATGCCCCCACATCTTGACGCCGCCGTTTACATCAAACGGGGCGTACTGGAAGTACGCGTGAAACACGCCATCGGCCTGGCAAAGACCGTTGGGGTCGTTGAGCCAGCCCGCCGGCGGCATAATATGAAAGCGCTGGCCATACGCGCCATGACCGCACTCAGAGGCGGCGGCGTCAACAGCGGCGACCAGCTTTGCAAGGTCGCGACCAAGTGCATTAGACATATCAAAGTCCTAACGGATCGAAAGTTACAAGGCGCCAGAGATCGGCGCCAAATACGGGAAACACCCGCGGGCATACAGCCCGCGGGCGCCCCTCAATCAAAAGCTCTTAGGCCTGCTCGGAAGTCTTGGGCTCGTCCTTGTACAGGACGAACGAGACGGCAAAGGAAACCAGCGCGGCGACCGCAAACATGATCGCGTACTGCACGGGCTGGGCCAGGCACAGCAGGATACCGAAGATGCCGGTAACGCCGGTGCCAGAAGCGGCAAGCGAAGTGAGCGCGCAGACCAGGGCACCGCAACCGCCGCCGATGCAGCCGGCGATGAAGGGCTTAAAGAAGCGCAGGTTCACACCAAAGATGGCAGGCTCGGTAATGCCCATGAAGGCGGACAGGGCCGAAGGAAGCGCCAGACCCTTGATCTTGGCATCGCGGGTCTTAAAGGCAACGGCGAGCGCGGCACCACCCTGGGCGATGTTGGCAGCGCTGGCGATGGGCAGCCAATAGGTCACACCGTACTGAGCGAGCTGGCCCAGATCGATGGCGGTGTACATCTGGTGGATACCGGTAACGACCGTGGGGGCATAGAACAGGCCGACGATAAAGGAACCGATGCCAAAGGGCAGGGTGAGCAGGGCCTGAATCAGACCGAGAATGGCGTTCTCGGCCCACACGAAGATGGGGCCGACGGCAACGAGGGTCACGAGCACGGTCACGAACACCGAGACGAGCGGGGTCACAAAGAGGTCGAACATCTCGGGAACGATCTTGTGCAGGCGCTTCTCGAGGAAGGCCAGAATAGCGCAGGCGATGACGATGGGGATAACGTGGCCTTGATAACCGACCCACTCAAAGCTGTACACACCGGGGATGACGTTGACCATGGTCTGCACGCCCTCGGAGGCAACCGTGTAGGCGCTCTGTAGCGAGGAGTTGATGAACGCACCGCCGACAACGGCGCCCAGATACGGGTTGGCGCCAAAGGCCTTAGCGGCGGAGTAACCGATCAGGATCTGCAGAATGCCAAAGGACGTGCCCGAGACCAGGTCGGCAATCTTGTAGATAAAGTTATTGGTGTCGAGCGCGATAAAGCCGTTGGAGGCCATAAAGTTGAGGGCGCTCATAATGCCCAGCAGCAGACCCGAGGCCACGATGGCAGGGATGATGGGGACAAAGACGTCGCCGAGCACCTTAATGGCGCGCATAAAGATGTTCTGCTGCTGCGCCGCGGCCTCCTTGACCTCGGCCTTGGTGGCAGCCTCGACGCCACTGAGCGCGATGAACTCCTCGTAGACCTTATTGACGGTGCCAGTGCCAAAAATAATCTGGAGCTGGCCCTGGGCTTCAAAGACGCCCTTAGCGCCGTCGATATTCTCGAGGGCCTCCTTGTCAACCTTCGCGTTATCGGCAATCACCAGGCGCAGACGCGTGGCGCAGTGTGCGGCCGAAACAACGTTGCCGGCGCCACCGATGTTGTCGAGCACCTCTTGGGCTGATTTGCGGTAGTCCATGACTTCCCTTTCCTCCAACGGGTGCATGCGCACCCGACTACCTTTGACACTTACACTGTAATCGTTTTCAGTTTCATATGTCTGTAATCGTTTTCATAGTAGGGTGAACGGTAGGAAAGAGCCGGCGAATGGTAGTTTTACCGCAAAAACAGGGGCCTCAAAGGCAGGCAGACATGCCCAAAGCCTAGACATTCATAAGTTGATGGCCGAGTTTGAGCGTCTTGAGACCGCTCTCCCCCTCCACGCCATCGAGCGTGTTGAGCAACATATTGGTCGCCTCGACGCCACTGGTCAGGTAGCCATAATGCACGGTGGGAATGCCGCCCGTCAGCGCGCGCAAAAACGCGTTGTCGCCAAAACCGCTCACGCGGTGTATACCCTCGCCCATGCCGCGAACCTCATCGATGGCACGCAGCGCGCCCGCCGCCATGGTGTCGGTCGCGCACGCGATAAACGAAACATCGGGGTCGACGGAAAGCAGTTCACGCGCCGCACCATAGCCCGAGTCGAGCGTAAACGAGCCCAGGCGAATTAAGGCGGCATCGAGCGGGTTGCCCGCGGCGCGCAATCCGGCCTCAAAACCGCGACGGCGGTCATAACCAGCCGCGCGGTCTTCTTCAGTAACTCCAATGTAGGCGATCTTGCCATCTACCCGACCCGCGAGCGCCTGGCCCAGCTCAAAGGCAGCCTCGTAATCGTCATGGTAGACGCAAGCCGCGCCCTCAACATTCTGACCGATCAGCACGATGGGCACGCGGCACGATTCAATCGCCCGACGGTGCTCGTCGGTAATCATGGTTGCTACCAGCACAATGCCATCGACCGGGTGGTTTTGGAATAAATCGAGGTATTCGAGCTCGCGATCGGGGGCATTGTCGGTATTGGCAAGCAACATCTGGTAGCCACGACGACCGAGCACCTGGCCGATGCCGGCGGTAATGCGGCTCACGGATTCCGAGTTGATCTTGGGCACGATGACGCCGATGAGCTTGGTAGAGCCGGTGCGCAGCGCGCGAGCCTGGCTGGACCGCACGTATCCGGTCAGCTCAATCGCCTGCTTAATGCGCTCGGCCTTGTCCGCCGAGATATATCCACCGTTGAGGTAGCGCGAGACGGCGGCGCTCGAAACGCCCGCCAGCTCGGCCACATCTTTCATCTTTACCACGAGCACCCCTGACAACGAATTCACAAGCACCATGATAGCTGCCTTGCCAGCAAATTGAGTAAATAGAATTCCTGGTCGAGCAGATGCCCGCGCAGCGTCGAGCGGTCCGGCGTTTGTTAAAACGCCGGAACATAGTTACCCGTGGTATTCGCCGTTGTACTGGATTAACGTCAAGTCTTCCACGCCGTCAAGCGCGCGAATGGCGTCGGCATAGGGCATGTCAACGCCGTCCGAGAACACCTCGACGGCCATCTCGACCTTGTCGCCGCGCATGGTCTTAGACTTGACGGTAAACTTGGTGCGCCCAAATGCACGCACGATATCATCACCGGTAGTCTGGCCCGTGTAGTGGATGACCATCATGTACACGCGCGCCTTGTCCTGGTGGCTCGCAAAGCCGGCGATCATCGCAACGATCACCACCGCCGTAAGCCCCACGAGCGCATACATGCCGGCGCCTGCCGTAATGCCCGTGGTAATGGCCCAAAACAGATACAACAGGTCGAGCGGATCCTTGACCGCCGTACGATAACGAACGATGGACAGAGCACCGACCATGCCGAGCGAGATAACCACGTTCGTCGAGATCGCGAGCGTGACCATGCAGGTGAGCACGCACATGCCCACGAGCGTCACAGCAAAGCTGCGCGAGTACACCACGCCGGTAAAGAAGCGCTTGTACACGCAATAGATCAGGATGCCCATGGCGAGCGCCACGAGCAGCGACAGACCGATCTTGGCAGGGTCGACCTGGCCAAACGCCTCCAAGACGGAATTCTTAAAAAAGTCCCTGGTGCTCATGGTCTAAATATCCCCTCGGTTCTCAAAATCCGATTCCCAGTAGTTAAAACCGCGCAGGTAGGCGGTCTTTTCGTAACACAGGCAGTACTTGGAGACAGCTGTGAGCTCCGCCGCCCCCGGCGGCACCATATCGCGCACCAGCTGCGGGCAAAACTCCGTAAATTTGACCTCCATCACTAGTTTGCCGGGCTCCAAGACCGGCAGCGCGGGCAAGGTCGCATCAAAGATATCGAAGCTTCCCACCGCGGCGCGCACGTTCATGTCAAACGTAACGCGCACGGTGCCCTCGTCCATCACCCACGGCTCGCGCTCGTAGTCCACGATGGTGCGCGGGCGCATCATGTTGCAGATGCACTCGATATAGAACTCACGGCAGAGCTGATGCGGGCTGCGCAGCAAAAAATCATAGTCGCCGGCGAGGACCTGCTCAAACTCGTCGCGGGTGAGCGGCGCATCCTCCTTGTAGATCCAGCTGCCGTACTTCTTTTTACGCTCGAGCTTAATCACCTTGTCGCTGCCGTTATAGATGCGCACGCGATACTTTTTGCGCATGAGAATACCGGCGTCTTTTTCCTCATAGGCCGAGTTGCAATAGTCATCAAAGTACAGGCTGCGAATGGTGTAGCCGCCCGCCTGCGCATGCTTATCCAGCTTAAACACCGGCGCCATACGGCAGGCCAATGCGACATGCTCTTCCTCATTGATGAGGTACTTGAGCTCGTGGCGGTAACGCTCCTGCGTGGTACGCGCAGGAGGTGCCGCCAGGCGCTCAAGCAGCGCGCTAGCCCTCCTCATACGTGTCCTCCACGACCTTGCCGCCATCTTGCACGTAGAAGCACTTCATGCCGTACTGCTTGCCGTCGTCGGTCACGTAATAGTCAAACGCATCTTGCGTATAGCCGTCGGAGTTGGTGGCGCGCACACGCACAAAATATTGGCCGGCATCAGGTGCATCGCACGTTACCTCGGGCAGCAGCACGTCCTCGGCCTTAAAGACCACGTCGCTTATGGCATAGTCGCGCGCAAGCTCCACGGTATAGCGAATGTCGCGCGCCTTAAAGTCGTAGGACGCATCCCAGTTGATGCGCAGCTTACCGTTATCGATCTGCGGCACGCCAATGTAGAACGGCATGGGCTTTTTATAGCTCTCGCGAAAGCTCTTATAGTTCTCCTCGATCTCGGAAGGAATCGCCGCGGCAATCTGCTCGTATTCATCCTTCGTCACGGGCAGATTCTCCAGGTCGGGCGCAGCAAAGACGAGCAGCTCCGTGACCTCACGATAATGCTCGACCATCTTGCTCAGACGCTCTTCGGTCAAATACGAGCGCAGGTCCTTGACGGCGCTATCGAGTTCGCTGCGGAACGACTTGCTGCGCAACGCGCGGTTAAACAGCACGTTGCCCCAGTAGTTGCTCACGCCGCGCTCCCAGCTCGCATAATCCGAGAACCCCGTCAGGCTCAGCTCAAGCTTGCGCAGCATGCCGTCGTTGTCCCAATCCAGGATGTACCAAACCTTGGAGTTAAGCGGGCTGTACAGATAGCAGTTACGATTCTGCGTATCGCAATTACCCGTCAAGATCTGAAACGCCATCCAATAGACCAGGTTCTCGGTATCGAAGTAGGTGTCGAGCACGTCGTCGATCTTTTGCGTATCGTCGTTGAGCGCATCGAGCATCTCGATCAACTTGGTATGGTCCGAATCGCCCTTAATCTCGAGCATGCCCTCAAACGCCGTCTGGTTATAGTCGGGGTCATCGGCGAGCTTAATGGTGTCTTCGAAGCGATGGAAATCGAAGCTGTTCACCTTATAGAGATGCCCGCTCTTATCCAGACCGTGGGCCTTGAGCGCCGTCTTGTTGAGCTGCTCGACCTGCGTAAACAGACCGTAGTCCTCAAAGGTGTCGTTAGTTTTTTCGGTCTGGTCGCACACCCATAAGTGCACAAACTGCGTGCGCAGGCCCATCATCTGGGGAATGCCACGAATCAGATCGTAGGCCATCTTGTTACGAAAGCGCATGCCCTCGCCCATGTGCTTGTTAAGCGCAATCGCACGTTGCTGGCGCCACGTGCCCTTGCCCTTTTTGAGCTCCACCTTATAGTTCTTTTGTGCATAGGTACTCGACGTCTGACCGCGCACCTGCACCGTGGCGTTGGGCGCCTTCTCGCCATAGCCCACCTCGCCAGCAACGGGACCCTTATCATCGCCAGGCTGCAGCAGGCCCATAACCTGATAGCGCGTCACGCCCATGTCGGCATAGTCATACACCGAGTAGGTATTGATCTCGGCCCAGCTATGATCAGTATTCTCAGAGCTGTTGCCGCGAGAGACCGTCAGGTACATGCATACGATGCCCGAGTCGTCGTAAACCTCGTACAGTTCGTCCTTGTCGCGAAGATGCTTGATCTCGCTAGACGCATCGGCCTTTTTAATCTTGTCCTGCTTCTTGGTCTTTTTTGTCGAGGATTCGTCCTGCGAAGAGCAGCCCGAAAGCAGCAGTGTGCCGGCAGCCGCCTCAATCAAGCGGCGACGCGATATCATCCTATCGGTCATCAGGACCTCCCCAACGATTGCGATACACACGGACCACCGTGCGCTCAAACGCACCATGCGGCTCGCCCTCTAGACGCAGCTCCTCGTAGCGCTGTTCGGCACGGTCGAGCAAGCAGCCCAACTCCGTAAAGCGACCCGTCTTGTCGGTCGCCACAATGGGCTGCTGACTCAGGATACGATACGGCAAGTTGGCGGTATAGGTATCGAGCCGCATGAGCGCCACAACAAAAAACACCGCCGCGCCGAGCAAAAAGCCAAAGCCATAAAACTGCTGCGGAAAGAACAGCGAGACGATGGTCGCCAGCCCCGCCACGCCCGCGAACAGCCCGGAGGCAAGCACGGCGCCTTTGTAGTCGGTAAAGTACAGCAAGATCAGCAGAATCGTGTTGCCCACGGCATACAGGCCATAGCCCACGCACAGCGTGCGAAAATACCCGTGCATCAGGTTATTGAAGCCCAGCGGCAGGGCCGAGAGCACCGTGGTCTCGAGCGAGATGACCGCTGCCGTCACAAACAGCTGCTTGAGCGCGCAAAACCGCAGCTCCCGGTTGAGCGTGGCGAGCATTTCCTCCTCGGCCACCACGATGTCGCCCACCACGCCGCCGTCGTTAAACAGGCTGTAGTAGTCGCGGTAGCGCGGATAGAAGTTGACTTCGACCGACACCACAAAGTTGACGGGCGTGACCAGAATGGTCAAAAACGCGATGAGCGCCGGCACATCATGATAGGGCGCGCCGTAAAACAAGCCCTTGACCTGCACGCCAATGGGCCCTGCCCAAATAATCACCAGGTGCGCAAAGAGTCCCAAGTTGGTAAACAGGCCCGTGAGCGCCAGCGGCATAAACTGGTCGAGCCAGCGCAAAAAGAGCCAGGGGCTGCGATCGCTCTGAGGAAAATACCGGTATAACAGCACCACGTCCCAGGCGAGCATCACACCGTAGCCCAGGGCGATCGAGCCCAGCAGCCCCTCGACCGGCGGCAACCCCAGCACCAGCGCGGCCAAGGCACACAGGCACGCCATGCCAATGGCCGCGGCAAAACTGCACAGAATACCGCGGTAATCCTTAATGGCCGTGAGGTAACTCATGCCGTTCCAGTTGACGATCATAATGTTGAACAGCCACAGGCACAGCAGCCCCTGCAGCAGCGTGGCGCCCGAGAACAGCAAAAATACGCCGTAGAGCACCGTGCCCGCAACGAGCATGATGGCGTTGGAGCCCCAAAACGAGGGCAAGACCTCTTCTTCGCGCTCGGCAAACAGCATGTCGGCCAGAAAGCGCGTGACCGGCATGGAGAAAAAGCTTGTGAGGGTGAGCGAGGCTAGCAGCGTATAGGTCACCATGCACACCAGCAGATCCTGGTTAGCGCGTCCCACGCCCCACAGACCGCACAGCACCAAGATGCCCACCTGCAGCAGCACGCCCAGCAGCATGGGGCCCGTGCACACGATGCCGGCGTAGCCATAGGCGCGCATCGTGGCAAACAGGCCCTTGCGCTTAAACAGGCGTTTGAGCTCAAAACCGATTCCGGCCACCGGCTACACCCCCTCTCTGGGCAGGTCGAACGCACGCGCCGTCTCGTCGTACAGTGCGCGATAGTTGGCGAGCATCTGCTCGTGTAGGTAGTAGGTCGCCACGCGACGCTGGCCGCGCTCCCCCATTTCCAGGCGGCGGGCACGGCTCGCACACATGCGCTCCATGGCATCGGCCAGACCCTTGCGATACATGGGCGGGCTCACAAATCCGGCCACGCCAAAGTCGTCGCCGGGGGCGCCCTCGAGCAGCTCGCGGCAGCAGCCGACCTCGGTCGTCACGCAGGGGCGACGCGCGCCCAGCGATTCCAACACGCTCAACGGCTGGCCCTCCGAGATGCTCGTCAAAATGGTAAAGTCGAGCTTTTCCATGTACTCGACCACGTTGACGCGGCCGGTAAAGATCAGGTCGCGCACGCCCAATGTCTCCACCAGCGCATGGCACTCGGCGCCATATTCCTCGTCATCCACGCCGCCCATAATGTGCAGGCGCACCTTGGGCAGGCGCTCGTGCAGCTCAAAGAAGGCATAGATCATGGTCTTAACGTCCTTGATGGGCGCCAGGCGCACCACCGCGCCAATGTCCACCCAGCCGTCATCGGGCTTTAAAGGAATTTCCTTAAAGCGGCCGAACTGGATGCCATTGGGGATGACCAGGCATTTGTCCGCATCGCAGCCCATGTCGATCTGCGTCTTGCGGGCGTTATGGAACAAACTAGTCACGCGGAAGGCGCGACGGTAGATCTCCTCCGAAAGCAGGTAGAAAAAGCGAATCCAGCGGTCCTTAAACGACGGCACCACCCAGTCGGCGCGAATGATCTCCTCCTCGCGCTCGCGCGTGTAAATGCCGTGCTCGGTCAGCAATGCCGGCGCGTGATTCATGCTGGAGCCCAAACTTGCGAGCAAACCGCCGTAGCCGGTCGAGATGGCGTGGTACACATCGGCCACCGGAACCTCACTGCCCAGCAGATAAAGCACGGGCAGTAGCATGGAGCGCATGGTGTGGAATGCATCGGCAAAGGGCGTGTACGGGTACTCGGCCAGGCACACGTCGCGGAAGATGTCCATAAACGTGCGGCTCTGCAAAAATGAGAGCGGATGCACGTGACGGCGCTGGAAAATGTCGAACAGCACGTCCCAGTCCGGATTGGAGAGCGAAACCAGACGGCGCAACGCCTCGCGCTCACGGTCGTCGAAGTCGACTTCCTCCTGCTCGCCCGAAAGACGCAGGGCATCGTCCAGGAACACCTCGTGCACCTCGACGACGTTGCCGGGCAGCTCGTAGACAAACTTGCCGCGGTCGGCAGCATGCGCGCCAATCACCCACAGCACAAACTCGTGCTCGGGCATGGCCGTGATGTAGCCGTGCATCCAGGTGGACACACCGCCGTGCACGTAGGGATAGCAGCCCTCGAGCACCAAGCAGATTCTCATCGGTCGCCACCCTCCTTGCGCTCAATCGTCACGGTCTTATCCGTCGCTTTGACTAGGTACAGGTCGCCCGTCAGGTGTTTAATCTCGCCACCGGACGCCGTACCCGGCTCGCCGTTATTGGCACGGAACATAAGCCAAGCCTCGTCATGGAAGTTGCCCAGGTTGAGCGTCCAGGCATCGTCGCTCGCATCCACGCTCACCGTCACGGACGAAAAACGCTGGATGGCACCCGAGCACTCCGAACCCGTCTGGTGGCGCAGGTCGGGCGCAGACTTGGTAAGCCAGTCCAGGTAGTCGGTCAGGCCGCCCTTGTAGACCTCCCAGCCCTCCTTAGCGCCGCGATCGGGATCCAGCAGGTCATCGGGATGCATAAAGTGAGTACTCACGTAGTGCATGTTGAGCTCGGACACGGCGGCCAGGCGCATATAGGAATCGCCGACCATGCCGCCCGAGACAATACGCGGCTGCTCTACAATGCCATCGCTCGCCACGCCAAACTCCTGCACATACGGCAGATCGGTGCCATCCTCAAAATACGTACTGGCAATGGTCTTAATGCGCGGCACGTCCTCGCCAATAATCTTGCGGGCGCGGGCCGAAAGGATATTCGACGGCGGCACGTAGACCGAGCCGTGTGCATTGGGCAGGACGTCGTCTTGGAAGGCAATAAGCTCGTTGAGCGATGCAACGAGAGTCTCCTTATTCTTCCATGTCTTGTAGTCGTACAGCGTGCCATAGTCGGTGTCCCAGAGTGCCAGCGGCTGATGGTTGTAGCCGTGGAAGCCCAGCTCTCCGCCCATCTGCAGCAGCATGCCGCCAAAGTAGCGGAACTGCGTGGTATCGGCCTGGCGTGTGGGCTCGGTTTGATTGACCACGTCCTCGTAGTTTTCGATCATCACGCCGGTATAGCGAATACCATATTGCTGCGCGAGTTTTTGCAGGTCGGGCCACCACACCTTGGCATAAAAATCAGCGATAGAAAGGCCGTAGTCGCGTTTGATGTACGTGCCGTCGCCCGAGGGAACGGGGCTCGGGAAATCGTCCAGGTAAAACACCGCGCTATTGATGACCGGATAGGCCGTGGCATCGCCCAACAGGCTCACGGCCGCGGCATAGAAACCGCGCATAACCTTGTCGTAGATACCGATATTGCACACCACGGTACGCCCGGTGCCGCAATCGCTCGACCAAATAAGCGGAGTACCCGTGTCGCCGGTTTTAGCCCACACATGGGCCGTCTCACGCAGCGAAACCGAAAGCGACGAATCGAAGGGATCCGATAACTCATAACGCTGGCCGCCGCCGATCATAAAGTCCTCGCTCGGCACGATGCTCTCTGCCGCCGTATATTCATAGCCGGCAGAATCGATGCCCAGCTTGGGACCGATTGCCTGCAGATAGCTCGAATTGTCCGGCGTCATGGCGAGCATCAGCGAACCGCCGGCGCTCACCCAGCTCATAATGTCGCTCAAGTGCGTACCGAGCCCATCGATCGAAGGCATCAGTAAAATCACGCGGTCGAAGGATGTGAGGGAAGGAATCACATCAGCACCATCGGTGGCAATATCCACATCGCGGTGGGCAATTTTCATGTCGAGCAGAATCTGGTCAAACTGCTCTTTGACGTCCTCGACACCGTCCTGGTCCGAGTCGGTAATAACCAAGCACGTGGGCTTTTGGCCAAACATCGCCGAGCTTGCCGGTACCGCGTCATTGGCGGCGAGCATGCCCAGCTTGTGCTGTCCGGCGCTGTACTGCACGCCGGCTCGCTCCACAAGTAGCACGGCGGCCATGGCGATAAAGACAGCCCATACCACGAGCAGCCCTATCCAACGAAAATGGCCCGCACGCTCGCGGATATGTTGCACCACGCTCATCGGGCCTCCTCTCCTTCACGCCAAAATGCCAGCCTCTCGCGATTTTCGGCATTCAAATACACGTGCTGCTTGTCGATCGCGTCGACTACACGCCGCACCGCCTGCCCATCGCGACGAATCACAGCCAAGCGCAAGCAGAGCATCCACACGTCCTGCTCGTCTGACGCATCGATCACCAACTGGCTAGCGACGTCCTCTGCCTTATCGATCTCGCCGGCATCGGCCAGCGCCGTGGCATAGCGAATGCGCAGCGCAGGCCCGTCCTCGCGTTCGCAACGACGCGCGAGCAGGCGTGCATACTGCTGACGCTGAATCTGTGCCACGCGGCCTTCTGCCAAACCCGAGTCCAAATAGGCGCCCAAAAAGTCGCAATACGCATCCAAGTTATGCGAGCTGGGATCGGTCTTAAACGCGCGCTCCAACTGCTGCAGCTTAAGGTCGGACTCCTTGGAAATCTGCGCCACCGCCGTCGCGGCATAGTGCGCGACCTCAACATCGTCGTTGAGTTTTGCTGCCTGCAACTGTGCCAGGTACGCATCCGGATCCTCGGTAAGCATGGAGAGCATCAGACGGCGGCGGTCGCCCGGGTCGTTGACGATCAGTGCTTCCTCGAGCGGCACCACGCCATCATCGCCCTCGCGCCCCTGCACGAGCAAACTGCGATGCATGTCGTCGTTAATGCGCAGCGTCTCCAGCGTGGCGTCCTTAAGGTCGTCACCGAACACCGCGCTACGCACCGAGAGCAGCACCACGAGCACCGGGCCCCACAGCGGTACGAGCACCATCACGGCAAGCATGTGCCC